>NZ_VKJN01000017.1:0-75948 GCF_007197875.1 Brevibacillus sp. LEMMJ03
GCTCTCCCAACCTTTCTTTGAATTCATTGTACCCTATTTTGAAGGTTAGGAGTTTACACAAAATAGTTTATAGACTCAACTCAACCCAATGCATTCTCTTAAAACAGTTATCCATTATAATAATAAATATAGGAGATTGACTATTCAGATAATAGTTTAAGTGCTTATTCTTTCCTAATAACTTTAAATCCCCCGCTGGTTTTTGATTTAAAAATTTAAAATAAGAATTACCATGTTTTAATTGAATCCCAATAAGCTTACCTGTTACTGTCCAATTGCTTCATTTAAATTGCTACTATTTTTTTTGGAAATGACATTGTTTTCTCCATTTAAGATGTCATCCTAAATTTTTCTACTATAAATCTAATTATAGCAGATTATTACCTTTTTCAGTAAAAAACCGTCACATGATTTGCACCACACACCACCATTTCAGAGATAAAAAGAGGATGTCAGATTCATTAAGTAGATTTTTGGCGGCGGCGGGAGTAAGACTAGTCTGCTAACTGATGATTAATCCACGATGAATAATCCACATTGGAACAGCAAAAGGATGGATACACTTTCGAAAGAGATAGCCTGACCGCTAAGAACCCCCCTACCCCGCGGGCAGTAGCGGGAGCGAAAAATGCAGGCGACAAATGGCAATACTCAGCGGTGAAATTGATTCCGACCAATCCTCACTATACGGGGAATCTAGTACAGGGGCGTTCCAAGACGGACGTGAATGACAAGATATTTTTGCAAAAGAAGGGCTACAAAAAGCGGCTAAAGAACAAACAGGATGAATGGATTGTCATTCCTGACGCCCACCCCGCTATCTTTTCGCGGGAAGCGTTTCAGGAAGTGCAGGGGAAGATCAGCAAAAAGGGAGAAAAAATCTTTCGCGGGCGCGGGAAAAAGGCGCTGTTTGCACGGTTGGCTTTCTGTGCGGATTGCGGCGCGGGGTTTTATCAGCCTTCAGTTCGATAACGAAGAAACGCTTCGGCACGTCCTGCATCGGCTCATCGACCGTGTATAAGAATTGGCGGACGGACAGATCACACTGTCATTACAATTTCAAACATCCAACACAAAAGGGAGCCTAATGCTCGGCTCCCCTTCTTACCAATAATGCTACACTCTCCACATGCCCCGTATGCGGAAACATATCCACCGGCTGCACTTCCTTCACCTCGTACAGTTCCGCCAGCACCTTCAAATCCCGGGCCAGCGTCGACGGGTTGCAGGAGACGTACACCACCCGCTGCGGCTTCATCTGCAAAATGGTCGTCAACAGCGCCTCGTCGCAGCCTTTGCGCGGTGGGTCGACGACGATCACATCGGGGCGGATGCCCTGGTCCTTCCACGCGGGGATGACCACCTCGGCCGGGCCGGTCTCAAAGGTGACGTTGGCGATGCCGTTCAGTTCGGCGTTGCGGTTGGCGTCGGCGATCGCTTCCGGCACGATCTCCACGCCGTAGACGTGACGGGATTTTTGCGCCAGAAAGAGCGAGATCGTCCCGATGCCGCAGTAGGCGTCGATCACCGTTTCCGTCCCCGTGGCGCCGGCGTACTCCAGCGTTTTGTTGTACAGTACCTCCGTCTGCACCGGATTGACCTGGTAGAACGAGCGGGCGGAGATGGCAAATTTGATCGGGCCGATGTAGTCGTAGATGACGTCGCTGCCCCAGAGCGTGACCGTCTTTTTGCCGAAAATGACGTTGGTCTTCTCCGGGTTGACGTTCTGCACGATGCTGGTCACGCCCGGCACCTGGGCGCGGATGGATTCGATCAGCATCTCCCGCTGCGGGATGAAATCCTCCGTCGTCACCAGCACGACCATCACTTCGCCCGTGCGTGCCCCCACCTTGGCCACCACATGGCGCAGGAGGCCGGTGTGGCGCACTTCGTCGTACGGCGGAATGCCCAGCCGGGCGGCAATCCGCTTGACGGCGGCGACCGCCTCGTCGTTGGCCGGGTGCTGGATCAGGCATTCGTCCATGTCGACAATTTCGTGGGAGCGCTCGGCGTAAAAGCCGCCCACCAGCGCCCCGTTCTCCTCGCCGATCGGCACCTGGGCCTTGTTGCGGTAGCGCCACGGATCGCTCATCCCGATCGTCGGATGGACGACGACCGCGCCCTCCCCTTCCACGGGAAAGCCGCCGATCCGGCGCAGGTTGTCTTTGACGATCTGCTGCTTGTGCCGGAGCTGCTCCTCGTAGGCGAGATGCTGCAGCGAACAGCCGCCGCAGCGGTCAAACACCGGACAGGGCGGCTGGGCGCGGTGCGGACTGGCTTCGATCACGTCCAGCAGCGCGGCGAAGCCGTAGCTCTTTTTCACGTGCTCCACGCGTGCGCGCACCCGCTCCCCGGCCAGCGCTCCCTGCACGAACAGGGTGTAGCCGTCCACCCGGCCGACGCCCGCTCCTTCGTGATTGAGTCCGGTAATCTCCACTTCTACGGTTTGTCCGAGGCGGACCGGCAGGTCAAGCTCCTGCTTGACCGCCAGTCCGCGCCGCTTCTTTGCTGTCTTGGCCACAACTTCTGCTCCTTTTCACTTCATACTGAAAAACGGGTCGTTCCCCGCCGCCTTTGACCCGCGTCATGGCGGGAGGATGACCCCACTGACTCACGGTACGAACAATTCGAGATGCCCCGGCAGCGCTTCGCATACGCAGGGGAGCACGCCGCCCAGCTCCCCGTCCAGGTTGAGCTGGACCGTCTCGCCTGCCGGGGATGTCGCCTTGATGTAGTCGGTTTGAAAATACAGCAGGTTGGGGTCTTTCACGTGCTCCCCCCGCACGGCCTGCGTCGCCAGGCGAATAAAATCGCCCAGGCCGACTTTTTTGACGACGATCAGGTCCAGCTTGCCGTCGGAGAGGTCGGCGTTGGGGGCCAGCCGGTCGAAGCCGCCGACCGAATGGCTGTTGGTGATCAGGAAAATCATGATCTCTTCGTCGAGCAGCACCCTGTCCCGCGTCTCCAGTTTGACGCGGATGGGATGCAGCGACGGCAGCTTTTCCAGTCCCTTGACATAGTAAGCCAACTGGCCCAGCAGGGTTTTCAGCTTGCTGGGCACCTCGTAGGTCAGGTTGGTCAGCGAACCGCCGCCGGCGATGTTGATAAAATACCGGTCGTTGATGCGGCCGACGTCCACCCGCTTCCGCTTTCCCGCCGCGATGATCTTGCAGGAACGGGTGATCGATTTGGGAATGCCGAGAGCGCGTGCAAAATCGTTGCTCGTTCCGCAGGGGATGATGCCGAGAGCGGGCCGGGCGGGCTTCCCCGCCATGCCGTTCACCACCTCGTAGATGGTGCCGTCTCCGCCGGCGGCGATGATCACGTCAAAGCCGCGCTTGACCGCTCGTTCCGCTTCCTCGGTGGCGTCGTCTTCCCCTTTGGTCGCGTAGCACGACGTCTCGTAACCGGCGGACTCCAGCAGTTCCAGAATGTCCGGCAGCCGCCGGCGCACGATTTCCCGGCCGGAGCTGGGGTTGTAAATCAATCTGGCACGTTTCAACGCATGTCCCTTCTTCCTGTACTCGCTCATGGCTTCTCTCTATTCATCATATCCTGTATAGCCATTTTTGGGAATCGCTATGCTGTTCCCGACATGATAACATGATAAGATAGGAAACGATTACAATCGGAGGAGATAGGAGGAGCTTGTTGTGAACACAATCATCGTGGGGGTCGACGTAGGAGGAACCGCGATCAAAATGGCCCTGCTCGACAATGACGGCGCGATTCTCGCCAAGACCCAGGAGCCGACGCCCGTGGCGGACGGTGAAGACAGCGTCCTGCAAAAAGTGGCGGACATGGCGATGGACATGCTTCGCCGGCACGGCTTCGCCAAGGAACAGGTGGCCGGCATCGGCGTAGGGATTCCCGGCCCGATCGACACGGCCAACGGCGTCGTCCATCAGGCGGTCAACCTGCACTGGAAGCGCCCCGTACGGCTTAGGGACAAACTGCAGGCGCTCACCGGTCTGCCGGTGGCTGTCGACAACGACGCCAACACCGCCGCGCTTGGCGAAATGTGGCGGGGGGCCGGCCAGGGCGCCAAAGATCTGGTCCTGATCACGCTGGGCACCGGCGTGGGCGGCGGCGTGATCCTGCACGGCAAGGTGGTCAACGGCATCAATGGCGTAGGCGGCGAAATCGGCCACATCACGATGGTACCCGAGGGAGGGCCGGTCTGCAACTGCGGCAAGACCGGCTGTCTGGAGACGTACGCCTCCGCCACCGCGATCATCCGCGAAGGACGGAAAGCCGCCCAGGAGGGGACAAGCCCGCTCTTGGCGGAAGCGCTCGCCCGCCACGGCGACGTCAAGGCCAAGGACGTGCTGGAAGCGGCCAAGGCGGGAGACGCCGCCGCCCTGGCGATCGCCGACCAGGCCGCCTTCTATCTGGGACTGGCCCTCTCCCATCTGGCGATTACGCTCAACCCGGCCAAGTTTGTCATCGGGGGCGGCGTCGCGGCGGCCGGCGAGTTTCTCTTTTCCCGGGTGCGTGAGTCGTTCCGCCGGTTTGTTCCGTTTTCCTACGTGGTGGAGTCGACCGAAATCCTGCCCGCCACGCTGGGCAACGATGCCGGCGTGATCGGCGCCGGCTGGCTGATTCGCGACCGCCTGGATGCATAGGCGAAATCCCGTGGCGGCCCAACCCCCCTCACCGAAACCGCTGCTGACCGCCGTAGACCGGAGGGGTGCGCCGGGCCAAGTGGATCATCGCCGGCATCGGCCGCCCCGGCGTCACCACCTCACGACCGCTCCTTCCCGGCGGAACAGCCGGGCCGTCGCGGCGATGACGACGGACACGTAGAGAAGCGACGTCCCCAGTCCGACCAAGGTGTGCAGCGGATCGACCGCACCGTAAAACGCCTCCTTGCACAAGGCCACCCCGTTGAAAACCGGCAGAACGTAGTACAGCCCGGGGATGTCGACGGGGTGGATCGGCATCAGCATGTAGGACGGAATCATCGCCAGGATGACGACGCCGGTCATGTAGGTCTGCCCCTCTTTAAACGATTTGGCGACGGTGCTGAGCGTCAGCTCCAGCCCGGCGAACAAGGCGGCCAGCAGCACAATGGTCGCCGCCAGCACGGCGAGTGACGCCGGGGACAAAAAGCCGAAGGAAAGGACGGTGCCGTCCACCTTCAGGGGTCCCAGCCGAAACACAAACGAGAGGGACAGCAGCGAGGCGGTAGCGCTGATGCAGCTCATCACCATGACCGCCAGCAGCTTGGCCGTCAGGATCTGGTTGGCGGCGATCGGGGTGGTCAACAGCGACTCCAGCGTGCCCCGCTCTTTTTCGCCGGCAACCAGATCGGTGGCGGCGGCCACCCCGCCGGAAGCGAGCGACAGCACCACCATCAGGGGAATGATCCCCGCCAGCATGCCGCCGGTCTGCCGTTCGTCGGACGCCGCGTTTTCGTACGTCGTCTCGATCGGCTTGATCGCCTCGGCGGACAAGCCCGCCTGCCTGAGCCGCATGCTGACGATGTCGGAGCTGTACTGCTGCACCGCGCTGTCGATCACGCTTTTCGCGTACACCGACTTTTGGTTGGTGTTGTCGTAGGCGACATGCAGACGGGCGCTCCCCCCGCTCCGCAGAGCCTGGTCGAAATGGTCGGGGATGGTCACAATCGCCCGCAGTTCTCCCGCCTGCAGCGCCTCCGCCGGTCTGTCCGGCGACAGGATGCGGACGCCCGGCTGGGAGCGGAGATGATCCACCAGTTTCGACGTGCCCGTGACGGCGATCGGCACGTAGGCGCGCGCTTCCTTTTCCACGTTGCTGTACGACATGCTGAGCAAAAAGAAGACAAACGGAATCACGACAAGCGGAATGAGAAACGTGCCGATCAAGGTCTTGCGGTCGCGCAGCAGATCGAGCATCTCCTTGCCGAAAATCGTCCACACGACCTGTCTGTCCATCAACGTCCGCCCTCCTCGACCATCGCCATGAAGATGTCGTCCAGATCGTTCATGCCGCAGCGCTCCCGAAGCGCCGCCACCGTGCCCGCATAGTGGAGGCTTCCCTTGTGAATGATCGCGATGCGGCTGCACAGCTTTTCAATTTCCCCCATGTTGTGGCTGGAGAACAGGATGGTCTTCCCCTCTTCCCGCAGCATCGCCACCATGCGCCGAAACATGTTGGCCGCCGTCACGTCCAGTCCGGTCGTCGGTTCGTCCAGCAGAATCACGTCGGGATCGTGCACCAGCGTGCGGGCGATCGCCACCTTTTGCTTCATCCCCCGGGAAAACCCGCCTACCCGCCGATCGATAAACGCCTCCATGTGAAGCATCCGGCTCAACTGGTCGATGCGTTGGTCCAACCGCGACCCCGTCAGACCGTACAGCCTGCCGAAATAGGCGATGTTTTCCCGCGCCGTCAGCCGGTTGTACAGGCCGACGTCTCCCCCGAACAGAATGCCGATACGCCGCCGCACCTCCACCGGCTGGGTGCGGACGGAGAATCCCCCGATTCGAATATCTCCCTCGGTTGGCTGCAGGATGGTCGCCATCATGCGCATCGTCGTCGTCTTGCCCGCGCCGTTTTCGCCGAGCAGCCCGTACACCTCGCCGGAGGAGACAGAAAACGTCACGTTCCGCACCGCCGCGATGTTGCCAAATCGTTTGCTGACCTGATTGACTTCGATCACTGACTGCTCCCCTTTCCGGTCCAATCGCGACATCATGCGAGTGAATTCGAATTTTTGGCTTACCATCCATTATATATGAAATCGCCCGACCGATGTCCCCTGAGAAAAAACGACAAACGGACAAAAAAAGAAAACCCTTGCCTGTTACGCAAGGGATAATCCGACATGTTTCCGTTTGAAGTCTTCCAGCGAAAAACCGGCAAACAGCGACAGAAACGCGTCCGTGTCGTTGATGTAGTGGCGGCTCTCCCGCACATCCGGGTGCTTTTCCAAAAAGAGCACGGCCACCAGCCGGTTTACCGGAACGCCCTCCGCGTCCTGATCGTAGATGCCCCGCTCGGCCAGCACCTTTTCAAAGTAGCGGACGTAGGTGACGGTGACCGTTTTCTGTTCACCGTTCACCTCACAGGTCGCGATGGAACGTTCAAATGTATCGGCAGGCGACCCGCCTTTGCTCGGCGGCACGCTTTCTCCCGTGACGGACACGATGTTCATTTCCATGCCATCCTCCTCCACACATTGTCCCTTTCATTATAGGGGAGCGGGCACATTCTTACAATTCAAACAAGGACTTCCTGCCCTGACGGCAAACTCTTGTATCATCACATCAGAGCCTTTCGCAAAAAAGGCATGGGCTGTCAGAAATTCCCCTCATCCGAAGTCTATGAATCAGGTCAACGTGCGAGCGAGGTGTTTGCAGTGGAACAGGATGTGTTTGTACGGGAAACGTTTGGGGACGAAGAAGCGGAACAGGACGACAGCGTCCTGGTGGAACGGGCGCGTACCGGCGACCGGGAGGCGTTTGGCGAGCTGGTTCGGCGCCATCGGGCCCAGGTGTTCGGCTACGCCCGGTCGTTTACGCAGGAGCCGTTTTTGGCGGAGGATATCGTCCAGGATGCGCTGATCCGCGCCTTTCTCCATCTGGGCACACTCGTCGACAGCCGCCGTTTTTTGCCCTGGCTGCACCGGATCGTCCGCAACCAGGCGTACACCCGGCTGCATGCGTCCAAGCGGGCCAAGGAACAGGTCTTCTCCGTCTGGAACCCGCCGGACGCGGACGGTGAAACCGACTGGGACGACCTGGACAGCATCCTCTACCGCCTGGGGCGGCGATGGAGCGATCCGGCCGGGGAGGCGGCCAATCCGGAAGAGGCGCTCGTCCGCCGTGAGCTGCTGGAGACGATTGCGGGCATGCTGCGCTGTTTGAATCCGCGGGAGCGGCGCATCGTCGAGTCCCATTTTTTTCATCATCTCTCCCCGCAGGAGATCGCCCGTCTGTTTCAGATGTCCCCGGCCAACGTGTACCAGATCCTGTCCCGTTCCCGCAAAAAGCTGGTTCAGGAAAAGATTCGCGTCGCCGTTGACCACTACGTACGCAACCGAAAGGATGAGGGACGGATGAAACGAGTGATGCTGAACAAACCGGAGGCGCTCTCCCTGCGCACCTGGTCGAGCTGCGCCATGGCCATCTGCGGCCTGCTGGAATTCACGGAGCGCCCATGCTCCCTGCCGATAGTGATGGGCTTGACCGGCCACGCCTTTCGCCTCAACGTCGTGCCCGAGAACGTGCACATCGCCGGGCCGACCATGTTCCGCTTTGAAGAGGTGCTGCAGCAAGGGCTGCGCAACATCGGTTTCCGCACGCGCGTGGTGAGCCGGATGACGGCGGTCATCCCCGGCCCCAACGCCAATCTGGTCAGCCCGGACCTGCTGACCCCCGAAGCCCGGCTGAAGCGGCAGCTCCCGGAACTGCTGCCGGAAGCGCTGGAGCTGATTCACGTGTCCATCGACAAGGGCTATCCCGCGCTCTCCTGGGATTTGTTCATCCCCGAGTTCGGCCTGATCTACGGGTACGACGACGACGCCCGAGAACTGCGGGCAGGGGACAACTGCGGCCACGACCAGAACATCCCGTACGACGCCCTCGGGCGGGGGCTGTTGGAAGAACTGTTTGTCCTGGTCCTCGACGAGCCGGTGGAAACCGATCGGCGCACCATGCTGCAGGGCGCTCTCGACACCGCGCTCGCCCACTATCGCGGCGAGGAACCGGGCGGTCCGCTCTGCGCCCACGGCTTGGCTGCCTACGACGCCTGGCGGGACGCCTTCCAAAGGGGAGGGGTCGAGCCGAACGGCAACGCCTACACGATCGCCGTCGCCCAGGACGCCCGCCGGCACGCCGCGCTGTTCTGGCAGGAAGTGGCCGACACGTGGACGGATGCCGTCTTTGACGCCGTTCGTCCCGCCTGCCGGGAAGCGTCCGCCCTCTACGGACAAATCGCCGAGGAGTACGCCGTGCTGGCCCGGTTGTTTCCGTTCCCGTCCGGCGGCGATCCGAACCATCCCGAGCAAAGGGAGCACGCCATCCGGCAGATCGACCGGCTCCGCTCCTTGGAACAGCAGGCCGTGTCGCTGCTGGAAACGATGCGCAGACACATCGCGCGCTGATTGCCGCAACAGGAGCCGCTCTCCGTCCGGGATCGGCTCTTCCCGCGTAAAGAAAGGGACACGCTCCCCGTTTGGGAAAGCGTGTCCCTGTTTTGTCCGTCTGTATCTTACGCGTTTTGCAGCACTTCGAGCAAGAGCTTGTTGACCATCGGCGGGTTGGCTTTGCCGCGGGTCTGCTTCATCACCTGGCCGACGAAAAAGGCGACGGCCTTCTCGTTGCCGGCCTTGTAGTCGGCAACCGCCTGCGGGTTGGCATTGACCACGTCCTGGACGATCTGGCGCAGGGCGCCTTCGTCGCTGATCTGCACCAGCCCTTTTTCCTCGACGATCTGTTTCGGCTCCTTGCCGGTCTCCACCATTTCCTTGAAGACGGTTTTGGCGATCTTGGAGGAAATCGTGCCGTTTTCGATCAGCTTGATCATCTCGCCCAGTCCGTGCGGCGTGATTTTCACGTCGGCCAGCGTCAGGTTGTTGGCGTTCAGATAGCCCAGCAGTTCCACCATCAGCCAGTTGGCGGCCGCTTTCGGGTCAGCGCCCGTCTTGACGGTTTCGTCAAAGAAGTCGGCCGTTTCCTTGGACATCGTGATGACGGCGGCGTCGCTTTGCGGCAGGCCGTATTCGTTCACGTAGCGGGCCTGGCGGGCGTCGGGCAGCTCCGGAATGGTAGCCCGCACCGCTTCGATCCACTCTTCGGAAATCTGCATCCGCACCAGGTCGGGGTCCGGGAAGTAGCGGTAGTCGTGAGCCTCTTCCTTGGAGCGCATGGAGACGGTCTTCCGGTTGGCTTCGTCCCAGCGGCGGGTTTCCTGCACGATCGTGCCGCCGGAGAGAACGACCTGCTTCTGCCGCTCCACCTCGTACTCCAGCGCCGCCTGCACGTTGCGGAACGAGTTCATGTTTTTCAGCTCCGTCTTGGTGCCGAATTCCTTTTGGCCCACCGGACGGATGGAGACGTTAGCGTCACAGCGGAGCGAGCCCTGCTCCATGCGCACGTCCGACACCCCGGTGTACTGCAGGATCGCCTTCAGCTTTTCCAGATACGCCTTCGCCTCTTCGGGCGAGCGGATGTCCGGTTCGGAGACGATCTCCACCAGCGGCACGCCGACGCGGTTGAAGTCGACCAGCGTGTCGCCGAAGTCGCTGTGCGTCAGCTTGCCCGCGTCCTCTTCCAGGTGCAGGCGGGTGATGCCGATCCGCTTTTTCTCCCCGTTGACTTCGATCTCGATCCAGCCGTTCTTGCCGATCGGCTGGTCAAACTGGGAGATCTGGTACGCCTTGGGCAGGTCCGGGTAGAAGTAGTTTTTCCGGTCAAACTTGGTCTCGCGGGAAATCTCGCAGTTGAGCGCGAGCGCCGCTTTCATCGCGAACTCCACGGCCTGCTTGTTGGTGACGGGCAGGACGCCGGGATGGCCCAGGCAGATCGGGCAGGTATGGGTATTCGGCGGCGCGCCGAACTCGGTCGGGCAGCCGCAGAAGATTTTGCTGTTGGTGGAAAGCTCGGCGTGTACCTCCAGGCCGATGACGGTTTCAAACTGGCTCATGACTCTTACCCCCTCACCCGTTCCGGCTTGCGCAGGTGATGGCCGGCCGCCTGTTCGTAAGCGTGGGCCACGCGCAGCACGGTGGATTCGTCAAACGCCTTGCCGACGATCTGCATGCCGATCGGCAGGCCGTTTTGGGCAAATCCGCACGGCACGCTGATGGCCGGCAGCCCCGCCAGGTTGACCGGCACGGTGCAGATGTCTTCCAGGTACATTTTGACCGGATCGTCGATGTTTTCCCCGATCTTGAAGGCCGTGGTCGGCGTGGTCGGGTGCAAAATCACGTCAAAATCGGCAAACACGTTGGTAAAGTCCTGGATAATCAGGGTGCGAACCTGCTGCGCTTTTTTGTAGTAGGCGTCGTAGTAGCCCGACGAAAGCGCGTAGGTCCCCAGCATGATGCGCCGCTTCACTTCCGGTCCGAAGCCCTGGCTGCGCGACTCCTTGTACAGCTCGATCAGGTTGGCGGCGTTTTCGGCGCGCACGCCGTAACGCACCCCGTCGAAGCGCGCCAGGTTGGAAGAAGCCTCCGAGGAAGCGAGCAGGTAGTAGGCCGGCACGGCGTATTCGGTGTGCGGCATGGAGACTTCGCTCCAGGTAGCGCCCATGCTCTCCAACTGCTTCAGCGCGGCCAGCACCGCCTCGCGCACCTCGGGGTCGATGCCCTCGCCGATCAGCTCCTTGGGCACGCCGATGCGCAGCCCTTTCACCTCGCCGGTCAGCGCGGAGAGGTAGTCAGGCACCTCGACGTTGGCCGACGTGGAGTCGTACTCGTCGTGGCCGGCGATCGCCTGCAGCACGTAGGCGGCGTCTTCCACGTTTTTCGTAATCGGTCCGATCTGGTCCAGCGACGACGCGAACGCCACCAGCCCGAAGCGGGAGACGCGGCCGTAGGTCGGTTTCAGCCCGACGACGCCGCAGAAGGCGGCCGGTTGGCGGATGGACCCGCCGGTGTCGGAGCCGAGCGTAAAAAAGAAGTGGCGGGATGCCATGGCAGCCGCCGAACCGCCGCTGGAACCGCCCGGCACATACTCGGTATTCCACGGGTTTTTCACCGGGTAAAAGCCTGAGTTTTCGTTGGAGCCGCCCATGGCGAACTCGTCCATGTTCAGCTTGGCGACAATCACCGCGTCCGCTTCCTTCAGCTTTTTCGTGACGGTGGCGTCGTAAATCGGGTCGTAGTTGGACAGGAACTTGCTGGCGCAGGTGGTGCGCACGCCTTTGGTGACGATGTTGTCCTTCAAACCGGCAGGCAGGCCGTAGAGAAGGCCCAGCTCCTCTCCTCCCTTGGCCAGACGCTCGTCCAGCGCTTTGGCCTGCGCCAGGGCCCCTTCTTCGTCCACGAACAGGACGGAGCGGATGTCTTCGTCGTGCTCCTTGACGCTGGCGATGGACGCCTGCACCAGGTCGGTGACGGACAGCTCTTTTTTGCGCAGGGCGCTATGTATTTCCGACAATCGCTTGTCAAACAGCGACATGATGGTGTCCTCCCTTCTCCTGTATGTCTGCGGTTATTCAAATACGGCCGGCACCTTGAACTGGCCGTCTTCGTGATCGGGCGCGTTTTTCAGCGCTTCTTCGCGCGAGAGGGACGGACGGTTCACGTCCTCGCGCATGACGTTCTTCACGTCGGTCGCGTGGCTGGTCGGCTCGACGCTGGACGTGTCCAGCTCGTTCAGCTTGGCGGCAAACTCCAAAATGGCGTTCAGGTCTTTCGTGTATCGCTCCGCTTCCTCCTCGGTCAGCTTCAAGCGGGCGAGGTTGGCTACATGCTCCACTTCCCTGCGGGTAATGGCGCTCATCCATTCCACCTCCGAAACTATCACATAACTTTGATCTTACTTGAAAAGAACGGGTTCAGTCAATTTTCGCGTCATCAGCGGTGACAAAAACAGAAGAACCCCCGGTGCCGTTTGACTCCCTGTTCGGCGCCCTGCCCATCGAATCATCGCAAGCGGCATGCAAAAAAGGCGGCCCCGCTGGAAGCAAGGCCACCTTTTTCATGTACGTCCGCAAGCTCCACATCACGGTTCTTTCCTGGCGTTGCACGGGGAATCCCGGTACAGAGCCTGCCGTTCCGACGATCACTCATTCATCTCTTTGGACGCCAAGCGCTGCCCCATCAGCAGCGAAGCCCCTGGCCGCACCTCGGGCGCCCACTGCAGCTCATTCGATTCGAACAGCAAAATGACGGTGGAACCGAATTCAAACCAGCCCAGTTCGTCTCCTTTGGCCAGGCAGGGCTCTCCCAGGATCGGCCCGCTCGTCTGCCGCCCGTGTTTGACGTTGGTCGTGGCGGTGTTGTACACCACTTTCACGCTGCCGACAAACAGAGCGCCCACCTTGACCAGCGCGACGCAGCCCATCTGTTCCGTCTCCATGTAGGTGACGAGGCGCTCGTTGCGGGCGAACAGCCTGTCCACGTGTTCAATGCCCAGTTGGTTGACCGGATACAGGCGACCCGGCACGTACGTGTAGCAGACCAGTCTGCCTTCCACGGGCATGTGGATGCGGTGATAGTCGCGCGGGCTCAGGTAAATCGTGATGAACTTGCCGCCGTAGAAGCGTTCCGCCATTTCCGGAGCATCGCCCAACAGTTCGGCAAGGCCGTACAGCTTGCCTTTGGCCTGAATCAGCGTCCCCTCCCGGATGTCCCCCATTTGCGATACCGTTCCGTCGACGGGGCTGACGACGACATCCGCTCCCGGAGCAATCGGCCGGGCGCCCGGTTTCAGGCGGCGCGTAAAAAATTCCTTCAGCGTGCGGTATTCATTAACCGGCTTTTCCACGATGGACGGGTCTATCTTGTAATGGCGGATGTAATGGCGAATCGCCAGCCGGCTGAAGCGGGACGCGGTGATTTTTCCCATCGTCCGCGACATCGCATTCTGCGGCAGGCGGTGTATCAAGCCGGGAAGCAGCTTCTTGCGCATACGACAACTCCTCAATATTCCGTTCAAAGGTCATAACCCTACTGTACCATTTCTTGACGCGGGCCGTAAACCCCGGACTCCGACCATGGCCTCATCATTTTGAGGGGGCTGATTGCTATACTATAATGGCGGTACAAGCTTACCTACAGGAGAGAGACCGGGGAATGGGACAACGAGACATTGAGGTGCTGATCAATCAATACGGCAGCGTTCTGACCCGTTTTTTTGAACATATGTCCGACATGGTGTTCCTCATGGCAGTCGAAGAGGGACCGCGCTTTCGCTACGTGCTGATGAACCCGGCCGCCATGCAGGCGGCCCGCCTGACGGAAGCGGCGTACGGCAAGCTGATCGAAGAGGCCAATCCGGAAGAAAAGGCGGCCGTCCTCAACAGCATGTACCGGCAGGCGGTGGCGAGCGGAAAGCCGACCCATTTCACCACCTACGGCGAGTTCGTCGGTGAAACCATCCTCACCCCGATCTGCAACAGCGAAGGCGTATGCACCCACGTGTTTGCCGTGACGCGGGACATCACCGAACGCAAAAAGCTGGAATCGCAGCTCGAGCACATGGCGTACCACGACATGCTCACCGGCCTTCCCAACCGACGCTTGCTGCTGGATCGGATGCAGCAGGCGATCGCCAAGGCAAAGCGTTCGGATCAGCTCCTGGCCGTCCTGTTTCTCGACTGTGACAATTTCAAGGAGATCAACGACACCTGGGGCCACGACGTCGGCGACCAGTTTTTGCAGGTGCTGGCCAAACGCCTGGCATCGTGCGTACGGGATGTGGACACGGTCGCCCGTCTCGGCGGCGACGAATTCGTGATCCTGCTGACATCCCTGGAATCGGACACGGAGGCGGCCAAAGTGGCAGCCCGCATCCTGGACGTGCTCCAGCAGCCGTGGTTGATAGCCAAGCAGCGGTTTTCCATCACCACCAGCATCGGCATCGCCTTCTTTCCCCACGACGGCACCGACGCCGATCAACTGCTGCGCCACGCGGACCAGGCTCTGTACAAGGCCAAGAGCGGCGGGCGAAACGGCTACCGCTTTTACTCCCCGACCAGGGAGTAAACGAGAAGAAGGGACAACGTCGAACCCGCCAGGCTGACCAGGTACAGCACCACCACAATCTGCTTCACGGACAAGCCCCGGGACATCAGCCGGTGGTGAACGCAGCGCCGCCTCTTCATCGCCCCCTCCAGCGGCGAGAACCGCCAACAATTTTGGCACCCCTGCAAAATAAATGGTCACCAGCGCCACTCATCCGCCCGTTTTTCGGCTTGCTTGTCCCTTGTGCGGGCAAAAAGAGCGGCCGGCGCAGCAAAAAGGCTGCCCCGCATGGGGGCAGCCTTCGTCGTTTCGCGGTTTACAGTTTTTCGGAAACCAGTTTGGCCTGCGTAAACAGCAGCAGGTAGTCCGGACCGCCCGCTTTGGAGTCCGTGCCGGACATGTTGAAGCCGCCGAACGGATGCACGCCGACCAGGGCGCCCGTGCACTTGCGGTTGAAGTACAGGTTGCCCACGTGGAATTCGGTGCGCGCTTTTTCCAGGTGCGCGCGATTGCGGCTGATCACGGAGCCGGTCAGGCCGTACTCGGTGTTGTTGGCGATTTCCAGCGCGTGGTCAAAGTCGCGCGCCTTGGTGAAGGCCACCACAGGACCGAAGATTTCTTCCTGCATGATGCGCGCCTGCGGATCAACGTCGGCAAATACGGTCGGCATGATGAAGTAGCCGCTGTCCGGTCCTTTTTCGCCGCCGACCATCAGCTTGCCTTCCTGTTTCCCGATTTCGATGTACTCGAGAATCTTGTTGTACGCTTTTTCGTCAACGACCGGGCCGGTGTAGAATTCCGGATTGCGGACGTCGCCGACGGTGAGCTGTTTCGTCAGCTCCACGACGCGGTTCAGCACCTGGTCGTATACGTCCTGGTGAACGATCGCCCGGGAACATGCGGAACATTTTTGGCCGGAGAAGCCGAACGCGGAGGTCACGATGGCCTGCGCCGCCAGCTCCAGATCGCAGTCGTTGTCCACGATGATGGAGTCTTTGCCGCCCATCTCGGCAATGAGGCGCTTCATCCATTTTTGGCCCGGACGGTGTTTGGCTGCCAGTTCATTAATGCGCAGGCCCACGTCGCGGGAACCGGTAAAGCTGATGAAGCGGGTCAGCGGATGCTCTACGAGGAAGTCGCCGATTTCGCTGCCGGAACCGGGCACGAAGTTGACGACACCGGCCGGAACGCCCGCGTCTTCCAGGATTTCCATGAACTTCGCGGCGATGACCGGCGTGGTGGATGCCGGCTTCAGCACAACCGTGTTGCCCGCTACGATCGCAGCCGTGGTCATGCCCACCATGATCGCCAGCGGGAAGTTCCACGGCGGGATTACGATGCCGACGCCCAGCGGGATGTAGTACAGCTCGTTGTCTTCGTCCGGAATGCGGGTCAGCGGTTGGCGCTGAGCCAGTTTGTCCATTTGGCGGCCGTAGTATTCCATGAAGTCGATCGCTTCCGCCGTGTCGGCGTCGGCTTCCGCCCAGCTCTTGCCCGCTTCCTTGACCAGCCACGCGGAAAATTCGTGCTTGCGGCGGCGCAGAATGGCAGCCGCTTTGTAGAGGTAGCGGGAACGCGCTTCTGCCGGAACGGCTTTCCAGCTCTCAAAGGTTTGGGCGGCAACCTGAATCGCTTTTTCCGCCAGCGCCTGATCGGCCTGGGAAACGATCCCGATCACTTGTTCTTTATTGGAAGGGTTGATGGAGCGGGATTTCTTTTCCGTCTTGATGCGCTCGCCGCCGATGATCAGATCGTACTCGCGGCCCAGCTCACTTTCCACTTTGGCAAGCGCTGCTTCAAACGCCTGCTTGTTCTCCGGCAAGCTAAAATTGGTAAACGGTTCGTTTTTGAATTCCACTTGCATCTGTGACGCCTCCTTATCGTGTTCTCCAAACTGTCACCCCAAATTATATGCAAGGATCATACCAATCTTGTACGACCTGCTCCACCGCTATAGTGTTTGCATTTTTGCCGAAAATCAACACGGCATATGCTTCAACATGATTGCACAAAAGTGTTCAATGTTTGCACATAAATACACACATGTGTGTCCGATCCATCCGATTTTCTTTTACCGCGGCCACCCCGCTGCTTACCGGAGAAGGAGCATGGCGGACATCGGCCAAACGAAAACCGTACGCAAACGGTACGGTTTTCCCACGGCAGATGATCGTTATTTTCGGTAAATGTGCATGTACGGCTCGCCGCTGGTCGGCCGGATGTAGATGGCCAATGGCTGGTTGATCGTCTGCACGTACAGATTGACGTGTACGCCTTTGTCAATCAACTGATCGATTCCCGCAGCGGCAAACTGTGTGAACTGCAGCACTTCCGTTCGCGAGTCAAACTCGGCGGTGGCGGTGATCGTCAGTTCCGTCAGTTTTCCCCCCATGAAACGGCCCAGTCCGGTCATGCCGATGTACTCCGAAAACGAGGCCTGGGTCTGCCGCATCAGCTTGTCGTACTGCAGCGCCTGCTGCGGATACGCTTTCTCCGCGTCGTCGCTCGGGAACAGGTAAAACTCCTCGTCGATCTTCTGCCATTTGGACACGGCCGATTCGTTGGCGTTGACCGTGCCGGACATGATAAACCGGCCCGGCACCAGCGACGAGTTTTTGTCCGGCACCTGGTAGAGCGCGATCACGATCGGGACGTGCGGCGTGTCTACGCGGACCGCCTGCACGATGCGGGCGGCCAACTGCTGCCCTTTGGCGCGCAGTTCATCCGTGGTGTAGGTCTTCTCCTGACCCGTCGCGTCCAGGTAGACCGGCGACAGGGAGATGCCGAGCACCATGCCGGACAACTGCTGTTTTTGCCTCTCCAGATAGTCGTGCTCCAGCACGTGGACGAGCATTCCCGTCTTCTTTTGTCCGTTCGGAGCCTTGGTCATGTTCTGAGCGATCCATTCCCGGACCTGGTCCGGTTTAATCTGCTGCCCTTCCTGAAACAGATACTCGTCCGTGGGAAACGTATCCCGGGCAATTTCCAGCATCCCCAGCTCCAGATGGCTGAAATCGATCCGGTAGCGGGTTTCCGCCAGCATGCCGCGCGTCTGGTTCGGTTTGTAGGGCTGAATGCTCCCGTAGTAATCCTCCGACACCTCCACCACCGGAGAGAGGGTGGGATTGGCCGGCAGGGTGTTTTCCTGGTTGCCCCCGGGCCAGAGCGAGCAGCCCGCGGTGACAACCGACAGCACTGCCGTCAGCGCCAGCGTATAGAATTTGGATTGTTTTTCCATTCTCATAGCCTACTCCCTTTATCTGCAAAAGGGCGAAACGCCCTTGTTTCTAGCCTGGATGGTCAGTTCCACTTCGTCCACTTGTCGTCGGCGAGCGCGTACACAAAGGCGGATTCGCCGATGCCCACCCACCTGTACGGGCCCGCTCCGGGCGCGACCACGATCAGCTTTTCCGGGGCCTTGGCCGCAAGCGGCCGCCATTCCCCGTCCGCTTTTTCCATGATGCCCCGCTCGGTGGCTACCGCCAATACGCCCGTCTGCCGGTCGACGGCCAGACAGTAGACCTGCTGCGCGTCCGGCACCGTTTCCGTGTGCCACTGCCCGTTCTCGTGATAGAGCAGGTTGTACTGCGCGGCCACGTACAGGCGGTCTTCCAGCGGATTGTAATCCATCGCGTACACTTCCTGATCCAGCGGCAGCCACAGCTTCCACCGGCCGCCCGCGTCAGCCGACTGGTAAATGCCCTCGCCGGTGACAAAGGCGAACAACCGGATCTGGTCGCCCTCACGGATGCCGACAAAGCTGCCGATGTTGGCCGGCTTGGGGAGCCCTTCCCCCGTCCGGGTCCACGTTTTCCCCCCGTCTTGGGAGTGCATGACCCCGTCGCTTCCGGCCGTGAAGATCTGCCGGGGGTCCTGCGGATCGACAAACCAGCCCGCCACGTCTTCCTGCTCCAACTGCGGGAAGACAAGCCCCCACAAGCCTTCGCCGGCCGAGCTGTACAGACCGGAGTGGGTGCCCACCCAGACATGCCGGGCATCCGCTGTCATCGTCAGGTTGTGCACCACTTCCCCTTTTTGCAGAACGTCCTGGTAGGTCAAGTCACCCGGTATGGCGGCCGCTGTCACCGCAGGTGTCACCGGCTTGCTCCGCCCGCTCTCGCTGCAGCCTGCCAGAAGCGCCAGCACCGTTATGACCATTCCCGTACGCAGCAAGCGTTTCATGCTTACCACACCCTTTCCCGTTCTCATCCGCAGGTGATCGCCGTACGGCTACTTGTTCCCTTCCAGCAGCTGCAAAAAGCCGGCCTCGTCCATGACGGCCACACCCAATTTTTCCGCTTTTTCCAGTTTGGAGCCCGCCTTTTCGCCGGCGATGACCAAGTCGGTCTTTTTGCTGACACTGCCCGTCACTTTGCCGCCCAGGCGCGCGATCGCTTCCTCCGCTTCCTGGCGGGTCATGCTGGACAGCGTGCCGGTGAGGACGATCGTCTTGCCGGCCAGCGGCAGGTCCGCTCCGCTCTCCGCCCGCACGCCCTTGTAGGTCATGTTGACGCCTGCCGCCTTCAGCCGTTCGATCACCGCTTCCGCCTGCGGCTGCCGGAAGTAGTTGACGAGGCTGGCGGCCATTTTCGGTCCGATCTCGTTGATCTGCGTCAGCTCTTCCTCGCTGGCGCGCATGATGGCGTCCATGTCGCCGAAGTGTTCGGCCAGGACGCGCGCCGCCTTGGCTCCGACGAGGCGGATGCCGAGGCCGAACAGGAGCCGCTCCAGCGAGTTTTCCTTGCTGGCTTCGATCGCCGCCAACAGGTTGTCGACCGACTTTTCGCCCATCCGCTCCATGCCGAGCAGCACGTCCCGCTGCTGGTGCAGATAGTAGAGGTCGGCGACGCTGTGAATGATGCCGGCATTAAACAACTGCGCCACCACTTTTTCTCCGAGCCCCTCGATGTTCATCGCCTGCCGGGAAACAAAGTGGATGATGCCCTCGCGAATCTGCGCCGGACACATGGGATTGATGCAGCGCAGGGCCACCTCCTCGTCCAGGCGGACCAGTTCGCTGCCGCATTCCGGACAGTGCGTCGGCATGGAAAACGGCACTTCCCCGCCGGTTCGCCGCTCGGGCAGGACGGCCACGATCTCGGGGATGATGTCCCCCGCCTTCTTGACCACCACGTGGTCGCCGATCAACAGCCCCTTTTCCCGGATGATGTCCTCGTTGTGCAGGGAAGCGCGCTTGACCGTCGTTCCCGCCAGGCTGACCGGCTTCAGCAGGGCGGTCGGGGTGACCGCCCCCGTGCGGCCGACGGACACCTCGATGCCCTCCAGAATCGTGACCGCCTCTTCCGCCGGGAATTTGTAGGCGATCGCCCAGCGCGGGCTTTTGGCGGTAAAGCCCAGTTCCTGCTGCTGGGCGTAGCTGTCCACCTTGATCACCATGCCGTCGATGTCGTACGGCAGGTTCCGTCGCTTTTCCGTCCAGCCGTGGACGAAGTCGATCACGTCCTCGATGTTGTCAAACACCCGCCGCTCCGGGTTTACCTTGAAGCCCAGCGACTCCAGCAGGTTGAGCCCTTCGCTGTGCGATTCCACGCTCTCGCCCTGCAGCTCGCCGATGCCGTAGATAAACGTGTCCAGTTGGCGGGACGCGGCGATTTTCGGATCGAGCTGGCGCAGCGAGCCGGCCGCCGAGTTGCGCGGATTGGCAAACAGCGCTTCGCCCCGCTCTTCCCGCTCCCGGTTCAGCTTTTCAAACGCGCTGCGCGGCATGTACGCCTCGCCCCGCACCTCCAGCGTCAGCGGCCGGGTCAAGCGCAGCGGGATGGACCGGATCGTCCGGAGATTCTGCGTGATGTCCTCCCCGATGGTGCCGTCGCCGCGGGTCGCCCCCTTGACGAACACGCCGTTCTCGTAGTGCAGGGAGACGGCCAGCCCGTCGATTTTCAGCTCACAGACGTAGTGGACGGTCTGGCTGCCCACCGTTTGCCGCACGCGCCGGTCAAAATCGCGCAGGTCCTCGTCGTCAAACGCGTTGCTCAGGCTGAGCATGGGCGTCTTGTGCACCACTTTTTCAAAAAAGGGCAGCGGCTCGCCCCCGATCCGCTGTGTCGGCGAATCGGGCGTCACCATGTCCGGGAACAGGTCTTCCAGATCGCGCAGTTCCCGCATCAGCATGTCGTATTCCTGGTCCGTGATTTCCGGTCGGTCTTCTACATGATACAGACGGTTGTGCCGCTCGATTTGTTCCCGCAGTTCGCGAATTCGTGCTTCTGCCGTCAATCGGTCCATCTCATTCATCCTTTGCTATACCGTTTCATGTTTCATCCTGTGTTACGCCCGTTCAATCGGGGCAAACTTGGCCAGCAGTTTCTTGATGCCGATCGGGCTGGGGAACGCGATGTCCAGCTCCATGTCGTCCCCGCTTCCCTTCACCTTGACCACCGTGCCGATGCCCCATTTTCCGTGCTTCACCTTTTCGCCCACTTTCCAGTCGATTCCTGCCGCCGCGCCGTGACCCGGCAGCTTGGCAGCGGGCTGCGCAGGCCGGGCAAACGGCGAGGCGCCCGTCCCCGCTCCCGTCCGCGGGCCTGTCCCGGAGCGCAGCCCCGCTCCTGTTTGCGGTGCCGCGCCAAACGAACGACCGGCCGCTTCCCGCTGGCCGAACACGCCGGTCCGGGCGAAGCGTCCCTCGATCACCGGGCTGCCGTCCAGCAGTTCCGCGGGAATTTCCTGCAAAAAGCGGGAAGGCGGATTGTTCGTCGTCCGGCCAAACAGGGTGCGCATCCGGGCGCAGGTCAGGTAGAGGCGCTCTTCCGCCCGGGTGATGCCGACGTAAGCGAGGCGGCGCTCCTCCTCCATTTCCCCCTCGTCAAACAGCGCCCGGCTGTGCGGAAACACCCCTTCCTCCATGCCGACCAGAAAGACCACGGGGAACTCCAGCCCCTTGGCGCTGTGCAGGGTCATCAGGACGACCTGGCCTTCCGCGGATACGTCTTCTTCCGCTGCCCCGTCCTCCGTCAGCGTGTCGATGTCGGCGATCAGCGCCAGGTCGGTGAGGAAGGCGAGCAGGCTCTTGTCCTCGTTTTTCCGCTCAAACTCCTGGGTAACGGACAAAAGCTCCTCGATGTTTTCCAGGCGGGCGGTCGCTTCCAGCGTCTTCTCCTCTTTCAGCGCCTCCCGGTAGCCGGTCCGCTTCAGCACCTCTTCCACCAGCTCCGTCACCGTCAGGTAATCAGTCATCTGCATCAGGTTGGTGATCAGCTCGTTAAAAGCGAGGATGGCGTTGGTCGTGCGCGCCGGCAGCCCCATGTAGCCCACTTCCTGGATCGCGCCGTAGAGCGACAGGCCGTGCGCGCTGGCGTAGGTCTGCAGCTTTTCCACGGTCGTTTCCCCGATGTTGCGCTTCGGCACGTTGATGATCCGCGCCAGGCTGATGTCGTCGTCGGGGTTGGAGATGACCCGCAGATAGGCGAGAATGTCCTTGATCTCCTTGCGGTCGTAGAACTTCGTGCCGCCCACGATCGTGTACGGGATGTTCGATTTGATGAACACTTCCTCGACCACGCGGGACTGGGCGTTGGTCCGGTAGAGCACGGCGAACTTGTCGTAGCGCTTGTAGGCGGGCATCAGCCTGTTGATCGTGTCGACGATGAAGTACGCCTCGTCGTGCTCCGAATCGCCCTGGAAGCAGCCGATCTTCTCCCCGGTCGGATTTTCCGTCCAGAGCTTTTTCTCCTTGCGCATCACGTTGTGGGCGATCACCTGGTTGGCCGCCTGCAAAATCGTCTTGGTGGAGCGGTAGTTCTGCTCCAGTTTGATCATTTTCGCTTCCGGATAGTCCTTTTCAAAGTTCAAAATGATGGAAATGTCCGCCCCGCGCCACTTGTAAATGCTCTGGTCGGCATCCCCGACGCAGCAGACGTTGCGGTAGCGGTCGGCCAGCATGGAAATCAGCATGTACTGGGCCCGGTTGGTGTCCTGGTACTCGTCCACGTGGATGTAGCGGAACTTTTTCTGGTAGTATTCCAGCACTTCCGGCACTTCCTTGAACAGCCGGACCGTGGTCATGATCAGGTCGTCGAAGTCCAGCGACTGGTTGCTCTTCAGCTTTTTCTGGTAGGCCTCGTACACCCTGGCCACGACCTGGGCGTACGGATCGGCCGCCCGCTTGGCGTATGCCGCCGGGTCCGTCAGCTCGTTTTTCGCCCCGCTGATCGCGGCCAGGATGCCGCGCGGCTCGTACTGCTTCGGGTCGAGATTCAGCTCCTTGAGACATTGCTTGACGACGGACAGCTGGTCGCCCGCGTCGAGAATGGAAAAGCTGCGGCTGATCCCCAGGCGGTCGATGTCCCGCCGCAAAATCCGCACGCACAGCGAGTGGAACGTGGAGATCCAGATGTCCTCCGCTCCCGCGCCGACGATGGACGCCACGCGGCTCTGCATCTCCCGTGCCGCCTTGTTGGTGAAGGTAATGGCGAGGATGCTCCACGGCGCCACCTGTTTTTCGCTGATCAGGTAGGCGATGCGCTGGGTCAGCACCTTGGTCTTCCCGCTGCCCGCACCCGCCAGGATCAGCACCGGCCCCTCCGTGGTCAGGACCGCTTCCCGCTGCTGCGGATTCAGTCCGGCTAAAATTCGGTCAACTGTTGCCATATGTATACGTCCACCTTTCTTGCCTGTCAAAGCGCTCCCGAACGAAAGCATATGTTCCTATTTTCGCACAGATCGAAGGCAAGTTCCAGTTGAATCCGAGACCTCTAACCGGCAATCCCTGCCAACGGGAAAGACCGCTGTACCCGCACAGGAGCGGCAGCGGTCCGTTTCTCCGCGCACCCGGAATCACTGGCAGCCCATCCGTGAACGTTTCCCCGCATCGCTGTCAGCGGGATTGATGGGACGACAGCAGCGGTTCGTACATCATCATTGCGCGATTTTCCGCGATGAATTCGTCATCCAGCCATTCCCCGTCCAGCGTGTACACCCGGCGGCGCAGGACATTGGTTCGCTCGTAGCCGCCCCAGATGGCCGGGATAATGGCATGGTCCTTTTCGTACACGTCATACCGCCGCGTGGGAGGAAATTCGGCCCGCCACTCGCCGACGAGGTGGGTGTCGGTGAGAAACACGCGCACCTGGAAAGACTGCCGGGTCCGGTTGGCGATTTGCAGATCGAGGTAGTTGTAGAAACAGGTGGCCCCGCTGCCGAACGGCTGGGTCCGGTCGGCGTCGGGAAACACGTCGTAGCCGTGCCGGTGCCGCTCCGTGACCGTCAGCGGCGTATGCAGGGTCATCCAGTACAGCAGGTTGGACAACTGGCAGAGTCCTCCCCCCACACCGGCCAGCACGCGGCCGTGCGACAGCAGCATGCCCTCCACGTACCCTTTTCGCCGCGTCGGCTTGCCGATCAGCCGCCAATAGGAAAAGGTTTCACCGGGACGAACGACCACCCCGTCCAGCCGTTCGACAGCCAGCCGCAGATTGATGATTTTGTTGTGCTGCATCCACATGTCCACATCCTTGAGCCGACGCAGGAGTGGCGTCTGATGGCGGACGTGCAGATGGGGCAGCGGCACGCTCTGCTTCTCCCGCGAAAACCGCTTTCCCCCCAGCAGCCACTCCCCGTACCGTTTCAGGCGGTAGTAACACACTCCCGCCGCCAGCCGCAGCCGGCTTCGCGCGACAGGTCTCATTTGCTTCCTCCCTTTCCGGCGTCAATTCGGATCATTTACGCAATTTTAAGTATTCGTGTGTGAACAGGATTTGTTATAAATGCTCCATGTACAAAATTGCCATCAAGTGTTGCAAAATAGTCACAGTTGTTAACCTGGGAAATCGCAAAGTGCAAGGCGTCAAACGACTCTAGCTGATATTGCGATGCGTACTGTAATGACAAATCATGAACGGCAGCTGTTGAATCCAAGATACGAACTGGTATTCCCAAGCTCTCCAAACCAGACCGGAACAAATGATACTGATTGACTGCTTCAGCATAGTAGTAATCAAGCAGTGGCGAGCGGATCAATATAAGCCAAACAAAAACAAGCATCGACATATACAGATGCTTGCTTAAAATCCTCGTCCATTATCTCGTTAAACGATAAAATGCCCGACATGTGAAATTACTTGCCTTCCTTGTACAAATCAACTAAACCACGTCCAAAAGCACGCTTGCCTCCTAACATAGCTCGAAGTTCTTTTGCTGTCTTGGGCAATGCTTTTTCCGGAATTTGTTGATTGGTGGGTTTCAAATTAGGAGCTGTGACAGTTGACATCCGGATCACTCCTAGCATACATTTCAAACCCACGCATTGATTACCATTATATGGTTTTCCGTATGATTTGTCCATATGTATCTACCCTTTCGCAGGCAAACTGATTACGAATCTGATTGTTATTTTCAAACGAAACAATGTATGAACGATATGTTTCACGCTTCAGCACCTTCTCTTGTTGAGACGGCATTAGGATTGACCGGTTAGGGTTCCATTCATACAAGTGGTAACTCAAAAAAATATCCTGATGATACCCATTTTCCATTGAGATTTCGGGGGATCTGCTCCGGAGCACAGATGTCCTCATAAAGTAAAGCGGACTCCCGCAGGAGCCCCTTTTCTCAATCATCCCCTTACCACAAGGATCATTCATAGACCAATCATTCCATCTGCAACCAAAGGTCCGCACATTCACATACTGGTATTCAGGGGAGGAGATGCGCATGTTTCGCACGGGAATCACCTTGTCCGCCGCCCTGTTGACGGCGCTGTTTCAGCCGGCTGCCGCTTTGGCCGCCGCAAACGATCTCACTTACCACCGGGCAGACACGATCGCTCACCGGGGTGCCTCCGGCTACGCGCCGGAGAACACCATGGCCGCGTTTCGCAAGGCGGTGGAGATGAAGGCGGATTACATCGAGCTTGACGTGCAGGTCACCAGGGACGGTCATCTGGTGGTCATCCACGACAATACGGTCGACCGGACGACCGACGGCACCGGCAGGGTGGGCGCCCTCACATTCAAGGAGATGCGCAGGCTGGATGCGGGCCGTTTCTTCCACTCCGCCTTTGCCAGGGAACCGATCCCCACCCTTGACGAGGTGCTGGACGAATTCCGCGGCAAAGTCGGCATCCTGATCGAACTGAAGTCGCCGGAGCTGTATCCGGGCGTGGAAAAAAGGGTGGCCGACGCCCTGCGGAAGCGCGGCATGGATAAGACCCGCAGCGCCAGGGTTATCGTGCAGTCCTTCCACTTCGATTCGCTGAAACGGTTTCACAAGCTCCTGCCGGACATTCCGATCGGCGTGCTGACCAACAAGGCGAGTCAACTGACGGACGCGATGCTGGACGAGTTTGCGACCTATGCGAACTACGTGAACCCCAGCCGCAATCTGGTGACCGCCGATCTGGCAGACCGCATCCACGAACGCGGCATGCAGGTCTTCGCCTGGACCGTTCGCAAACGGGACGAGGTGAAGCCGCTGCTGATTGCGGGCGTCGACGGCATCATTACCGACTTTCCGGATTACGTGCCGCGCAGCCATCGCAGATAAGCGCCAACAGCCACACCATGCGTCGGGCAAAGCAGACAAAGGGTCGCCTCACAGGGTACGGGCGCCCTTTTTTCGGTGCCGGACGGGATTCGTTTTGTTTCATAAGCGCTCCTCACCCATTGGGAAAATATGAGATTTTGGCCGTTTAACAACCATAGTAACATATGAAAGATGTCGTTTCTTGGAATTTTTTCCACATTAACAGATGGGAACGAAAAACCATTTCGCGAGTCCGGCTATCTAATAAATGGGAGGAAGGAGGCAACGAGATGACGGATTTCATCGAGAAGGCAAAAAAAGGAGATGGTGAGAGCTTTGCACAGGCAGTCATGCAGGTAAAGGACAAGGCGTACCGCGTTGCCTATTCGTATCTGAACGATCAGGAGAGCAGCATGGACGCTGTTTGCGACGCGGTGGAAAAAGCGTTTCTCCATCTGGAAACCCTGCGGGACAACCGCTATTTTTCCTCGTGGTTCATCCGCATCGTGATCAATGAGTGCAAAGCCCAACTGCAGAAGCGGCAGCGTGCTCTCACACTGTCGCAGCAACTGTCCGGCAAGCCGGAACACGAAACGCCGGCGCAGGAAGAGGTGATGGATGTGCAGGCTCTCCTCAACCAGTTGGCACCGCTTGACCGGCTGTTGATTTCCCTCAAATTTTTTGATGGCTACACGCTTGATGAGATCGCCGAGCTGACCCAGCTCCCGGTGGGGACGGTCAAGACGAAGATTTACGGTAATCTGAAGCGGTTAAAACGCAGTCTGGAAGCGGAGGGAGTTTGACCATGGACAAGATAGGGGAAGGGATTTCTCAATTCCACAAACAAATGCCGGTTCCCGAGGAGCTGGACACCCGGATTCGGCAGCGCATCGAAAAGCTGGTCACGAGGCGAAAAGCAGCTCGAAAAAGACGCATCCTGATTGCGTTGGCGGGAAGTCTGGCTTTTACGTCCTCAGTAGGTCTGGCAGCGCTGAACATCGATGAGATAACAGACAGGAGCGGACGTTTCTCGTACAAAATCGAACCGGCCTGGATCGTCGGCAAAGAAGAGCGAATGCAGCCTGCGAAGACAAAGGCTGATCAGGAATTGGCCGAACTGGAAAAGCGCTTTTCGCCGGGAACGGCTTACCTTGTCTATGAACGAACGGAGGAAATGGAATCCCATTACTACAAGCAAAAGAGCCTGGTCATTTCCGATTTTTCCACATTCCAAGACCAGTTGGGCCTGTTTGCAGACATTCCGGAAGAATTGGCTGGCGGCTATCAATTCGTCGAAGGGTCATTGAACTTTGAAATAGACCGAGCGAGCTACGATGAAGAGGCATACCTTCAGGTGATGCGGGAGGAAGCCGTTAAGAACAACAGGCAGGTAGCGGTGAAACAGGTTCCGCTGCAGCGGGATTTCATCAGGCAGGCAAACGCGATATATCGCATCCAGGACAGGCAGATCACCGTCTCGATCGATGACGTGGGCTCCGGAGCGGGAGAAGTCGGTTTTCCCTATACCTCTCTGGAGAAAGTGCCGCTTTCCGACTTCGACGCGCTGTATGCCACGTTCACAGACCCGTCGGGGGAAGAGATGCAGGTGTTGAAATGGATCGGCAGCAAGATTCCCGGCACCAATCGAAGCCGCATGTATCAGCTCTACGCCAAAACGGGGGATGCTACGAAAGCAGATTTGTGGAAAGCAGCAGAGCGATTTTTGGACTGATTCGCAGCCTGTTGGCTTCCCCCATCCGTCACTGTGTCTGCACATGGAAAAGGAGACTCGCGATGAGTCTCCTTCCTTTTCCTTACCGCTTCTTCTGCACGCCTTTGACGGCAGCCACCGTCGCAAGCGCCGCCTGCAGGTCGTCGTAGATCACGTTGCCCACCACGACGGTGTCGGCGATCGCCGCCATCTCCGCCGCCTGCTGCGGCGTGCGGATGCCGCCGCCGTAGAACAGATGCGCCCCTTCGGCTCCCGCCTGGCAGGCCCGGACCAGCTCCGGGTCGCCGTAGGTGCCGCTGTACTCCACGTAGACGATGGGCAGGCGGCAGATGTTGACGGCCACCTGGGCGTAGGCCTTGGCCTCTTCGCTGTCCGCGATCGGACGGGCCTTGGTCAACTGTGCCACGCCTGCCGCCGGGTTGGCGATCAGGTAGCCTTCCGTAAAGATCTCCTCCCAGTGGATGTAGGAACCGTACGCCTTCAGGCCGGAGACGTGCGGCGCAAAGATCCAGTCCGGATCGCCCGCGTTGAGCACCAGCGGGATGAAGTAGGCGTCAAAGCCGGGCACCACCGCATCCAGCGAGGAGATTTCCAGCACGGTCGGGACCGCGTAGCGGCGGATCCGCGACATCAGCTCCAGCGTGTTGTCGTACGTCACGCCGTAGGTGCCGCCGACGAGGATCGCATCCGTCCCCGATTCGCACAGCGCTTCCAACGCCTCGTCACCGATCGCTTTGTCCGGGTCCAGTTTGAAGGTATGGCGCCAGCCACGATAGTCAATCACCGGTGTTTGCCTCCCACTCTATTTGCCGATCCGCTCCAGCGCCAGTTGGTAACCGTCGTTGCCGTAGTTCAGGCAGCGTTTCACACGGGAGATGGTCGCCGTGCTCGCCCCTGTCTCCGCTTCGATCTGGTTGTACGTGTAGCCCTTGCGCAGCATGCGGGCCACTTCCAGGCGCTGCGCCAGCGACTGCATTTCGTTCACGGTGCAGAGATCGTCGAAAAAGCGATAGCACTCCTCGATGGTTTCCAGGGAGAGAATCGCTTCAAAAAGCTGCTCGATCCCTTTTCCTTTCAGTTTTTCCAATTGCATCACGATCACCCCATCATTTCGCAGGGAAAGTTTTTCGCTGTAAAATTTTCAAGCACTAAAGCCCCGAGGCTATCTTAATCTTAGAAGATATGCCGCCGCTTCGCAAGTCCCTATTGGAATTTCACATAGTGGGACAGCGACGGTGCGTTGGGGACGATCTCCACCCACGTGTTTCCCGGAAGCAGCGGCAGTTCTTTGGTCAAGGCCGCGTCCTCGTACGCGCGGATGACGCCGCCCTGCCGCTTCCACTTGATCTTGCGCGCCGTTCCCTGCTGAAACAGATAGCCGTCTCCCGGTCCGACGACATCCACCTGGCGCCGTCCTTCCTTGTCCAGCACGCGGTGTCGGGCGGCGATCACCAGCACGTTGGCGGCGGAAAGCTGCTCGCCGGTCGTCAGGTCGAGGTGCGGCTTGCCTGCGGTCAGGCGCAGGTATTTCTTTTTCCCGGCGTCGTACTGGAAGCCGGCTTTGTTCAGCGGATGGAACGTGATGTCGATCTGACGGGCCGGCTCTCCCTCCGCAATCACGGCATCGGCCGGCAGAAAGGAAAGGCGCGGCAGTTCGCCCCGCGTCCGCATGCCCTTGTCGCGGATCGCCTGATCGATCAGGTCGGGCTTGGTGTAGAGGTTGTGCGGCGCCTTGCGAAACGTTTCCCGCCAAAAATAGCGGCCGTTGGGAATCTCGTCCAGATGGCTGTAGTCGGAACGGGCCAGCGTCCCCAACGCTTCCGGGCTGCCGCCCGCGTGTACGAGCACGGCGTCCAGTCCGACGCCAATCTGGATAAAATACGGGCGAATGCTGCGCACCGGGCCGATCACGTCCGGCCGCTGGCTGTGAAAGACGGCGAGAAGACGGGTCATTTCCCCCTCCGCCAGCACCTCGTACACCAGGTCCGCCTGGTTCAGCCCGGACTGCGGACGTGCGGGCGGCGCGTTGTTGATCATCACCATGATCGGCCGCTGTTCCAGCTTCACCGGGCTTCCCAGGCCGGTAAACGGGGCGGTGTAGGCGTCTTTCGGCTGTTCGGTCGGAGGTGTTTCCACGCGGGGAGCGGGCGGCTGCTCCGGCTGGGGCGGGGTGTCGCCCGGCTTTCCGGTGCACGCCGTGAGCAGCGCCAGAGTCAGCAGCGTCAACGTGAATGGGATGCGTCGTCGCATGGGAGCGCTCCTTTCCAGTTTTCTCTTCGACTTCCTCTCTTTTCTGCGCGTGACAGGAGAATCCTGCTTCCACACGTTTTCCACGATTCTCATACGCCCCTCCCACACATCGCGAACGGCGCTGTGCTACAATGTTACCAAACGACAGAGGCAAAGCGAGGAATGAACCATGCAGACTCCCTACCTCGTCTATCTCGTGGACGACGAAACCAATCTGCTGGGGCTTTTGCAGTCCTATCTGGAAAGCGCCGGTTTCCGGGTCCGGGCGTTTTCCAGCGGGGCCGACGTGCTGCCGGTGCTGGACGAGCCGGAACAGCCCCACATCTGGATCCTGGACATCATGCTGCCCGACATTGACGGATACGAGCTCCTGCGGCTGATTCGCAGCAAATCGGACGTGCCGATCATTTTCATCTCCGCCCGGGATCAGGACATCGACAAAATCATCGGGCTGGAGCTGGGCAGCGACGACTATCTGGCCAAACCGTTTTTGCCCCGGGAACTGGTCATCCGGGTGCAAAAGCTGCTGCAGCGCACGTACGAAAAGGGGCCTGCCCTCGCATCGGCCCAGCCGCAGACGTACCAGGACTGGGTCGCGGTGGGGCCGTACCTGATTTCGGAGAAAGGCCGGCTGGTCAAGGAAGGGGAAAAACCGATCGAGCTGACCACCAAGGAGTTTGAGCTGATCGTCTACCTCCTGCACAACCAGGGGCTTGCCCTGAACCGGGAACAAATCTTGACGGCCATCTGGGGAGAGGATTACATCGGATCGGACCGGGCGGTGGATGACCTGGTCAAACGCATCCGCAAAAAGATGCCCAAATTCCCGCTGGAGACCGTCTACGGCTTCGGCTACCGATTGACCCGGCCATGAGCAAATTCCGCCTGAAAAACCTGCCGCTCTCCCGGCAGATTCTGATTTTGTTCATGCTGCTGACCAGCGTGCTGGGGATCGGCGTGGGCATCGTCTATCCCTTTGCCGTCAAGCAGTACCTGGTCAACAACACGTATGCCCTGTTGGAGGAAGAGTTCTACACCCTGTCGGAACACATCGCCTTCAACGAGCACAACGAACTGCTCCCCGTTCCCGCGGCCGCTCCCTACTTTTTGCAATTGCTCCTGTCGCGATACGAATACTCGTTTGACATGATCGTCTTTTCTGCGGACGGCCATGTGCTGGGCAAACGCTTGACGGAAAATCTCTCCTACGAGGACACGATCGACCTGTTCCGGGGGGCGGCCTCCTATTCCCGGAACCGGCTGCAGCACGGCACGCTCGAACGGGGCGGGGAGGACTACCTGTTTGTCAGCAAGCTGATGGATTACCACGGATTTCCCTACTACCTCGTCCTCTTTTCCAAGGAGCGGGAGCTGAACCAGATCAACGCGCTTCTGACCCGCCAGTTTATGGTCATCTTCCTCGTCCTGCTGCTGGTGAGCTGGCTGTTGGCCGTCTGGTTCAGCCGCTATCTGAGCAAGCCGCTGCAAACCCTGGACGAGTCGTGCCAAAAGATTGCCCGCCGGCAGTTTGACATCCCGCTGACGATGGACCGGGAGGACGAAATCGGCCAACTGGCCCGCTCGTTTGAGTCGATGAAAAGCCAACTGAAGGAATACGACGAGTCGCAGCGCTACTTTATTCAAAACATCTCGCACGAGCTGAAGACGCCGATCATGGCGATCCAGGGGTATGCCCACGGCCTGCTGGAAGGCGTGTTCAAGGGACCCCAGGCGGAAAAGGGGCTGGAGATCATCATGGAGGAGAGCAAGCGGCTGGAAAAGGTGGTGGGCCAGCTCCTCTACCTGACGAAGATCGAGTCGGTCTCCCAGATGATGCAGATGGGACGCGTCGATCTGGCAGAGATGTTCAGCCTCCTGCAGCAGCGCCTCTCCGTGCTCAACCCGGCCGTCACCTGGGAACTGCGCCTGCCTTCCGAACTGGTGCTGGAAGGAGACGGCGAGCAGCTCAGCACGGCGTTCGTCAACATCCTGGAAAATCAACTGCGCTACGCGAACAGCCGGCTGACGATCACCGGTTCCCAGGCGGGTGAAACGGTGACCGTCACCATCTCCAACGACGGCCCGCCGATCGAGGAAGCCCTGCTGCCCCATCTGTTCCAGCGTTTCCGTAAAGGCAAATCGGGCAAGCACGGCCTCGGTCTGGCCATCGCCCGCGCCGTCTTCGAAGCCCACGGCGGCAGCATTTCCGTGCGCAACGAGGCGGACGGCCCCTGTTTTACAGTGACGCTGCCGGTCGACAGGAAATAGAGAAGTCCCGGTCATTCCGGGACTTTTTTGATGCGGGCCGGCCGTTTTTCTTTCTTCCGTGGAAGGGCCGACCGCCAGAAGCGGCAGGGCGGAGCATTCGGCCGAAAAATGTTATGACCAAACAAGAAACGCCGTCGAACCTTCCAGATGTTCACCCGCTTTGTACAAAACAATTTCCATTTTCAAACAATACGGAATATTCGTTGACGCCTGTCCTTTATCCTGATATGTTAGTAGAAAATATATTTCTCACAAATGAGTTGGGGGTTACGTCATGAAAACACAAACCGTTCGCTTGTTGCTTGCCGGATTGCTGGCTGGTTCGCTCGTCGCCGGTTGCGGCGGGGGCAATTCCGCTTCTTCGACGGGGGACAATGCCGGCAGCGGCGGAAACGCCGGCTCCAGCGTAATCAAAATTGCCACGCAAAGCCCGCTGTCCGGCTCCCAGTCGCTGGAGGGGGACGGCATCAAGCTGGGGGCGCAGTTGGCCGTGCAGGACCGCGCGGAAGACTTCAAAAAGCTGGGCTTTGACCTGCAGCTCTTCCCGCAGGACGATCAGGCAGACCCGAAAATCGGCGTCTCCAACGCGGAAATGCTGATCGCCGACCCGGACGTCTACGCCGTGATCGGCCACTACAACACCGGCGTCGCCATCCCCTCCTCCGTCAAGTACGAGGAAGGCAAGCTGGCGATGATCTCCCCGGCCAACACCGGCGTTGAACTGACGGAGGCGGGCAAAAAGAGCGTGAACCGCCTGGTGGCGCGCAACGACCAGATCGCGCCGGCCGCCGCCAAATACGCCAAGGAGAAGATGGGCGTCACCACGGTCTACATCGCCCATGACAAGACCTCGTACGGACAGGGACTGGCTGACGAGGTGCGCAAGGCGTTCAAGGAGCTGGGCGTGAAGGAAGTGGCCTATGAAGGCATCAACCCCGGGGAAAAAGACTACAGCGCGATCGTCAACCAACTGGCGGCGCACAAGCCCGACCTCGTCTTCTACGGCGGCATGTACGCCGAACTGGGGATCATCGCCAAGCAGGCACGCGAGAAGGGCTACACCGGCCAATTCATGGGCGGCGAAGGGCTGGAGTCGAACGACATGTACAAAATCGCCGGCTCCGCTGCGGAAGGCATCGTCTACGCCACCGTGGTCAGCGACATCCGCTCCCAGGAGGAAGGCAAGAAGTGGGTGGACCGGTTCAAAACGGCATTCAACAAGGAGCCGGGCGCGTTTTCTCCGTTTGCCTATGACGCTACGCTGGTCGCCCTGAACGGCATCGAACAGGCCATCAAGGATAACGGCGGCAAAAAGCCGACGCGCGAACAGGTGATGAACGCCATCCGCTCCACCAACGAGTTTAACGGTTTGTTTACCAAGGTGACCTTTGACGAAAAAGGAGACAACAAGCACTCCCAGGTGTATATCTACCGGTACGGCAAAGACAAAGCCGAGTTTATCGGCGAAGCGGGACAGTGACCCGCTTTCCGGCGCCTGCGTTCAGCGGGCGCCTTTTTTGCGTCTTCCGGCTTAAACGCAGCAAAAAACCCTTTTGCGCAAGCGGCCGGACAGGGCCGGCAGCCGCTGCGCAAAAGGGTTGTCCATCAACAAACAGGATTGTTCCTCGACATGTGCTACACCTCTTCGATCAACCGGGCCAGCAGGGCAGCGCGTCTGGGAATCTCGTCCAGCTCCACAAATTCCTCCGGCGAGTGGGCAAACCCGCCTTTTGCCCCCAGCCCGTCAAGGGTGGGGAGACCGCAGGCGGCGGCGAAGTTTCCGTCGCTGACGCCGCCGGTGCCCGACTCCTGCAGGGCCATGCCCAGCTCCTCGGCCCCGATCTTCCGGGCCAGGGCAAACAGGGCGGCGACCTGCTCCGTCCGTTCCATCGGCGGGCGGCGGATGCCGCCGGACACCGTCAGCCGCGCGCCGGACAGGCTGGGCGTCAGTCCCGCAAACAGCCGCTCGATCCGCCGCGCTTCCTCCAGCGTCCGCACCCGGACGTCCACTTCCGCTTCGGCGTAATCGGCCACCACATTGGAGCCGATTCCCCCTTTGACCAGCCCCACGTTGACGGTCGTCCCGCTCGCATAGTCGGTCAGTCCGTGCAGGTACTGCACCAGCCGGGACATCTCCTCAATCGCCGACACTCCTTTGTCGTGGTCCACCCCGGCGTGGGCGGAAACGCCGTGGACGCGCAGGATAAAGTGGGCGCTGCCTTTGCGCCACGTCTTCAGCGCGCCGTCCGGCTCCATCGGCGGCTCCAGCACGAAGCCGGCCAGGGAACGGGACGCCTCCCGTTCGACGAGTGCCCGCGAGGTGGGGCTGCCGATTTCTTCGTCGCTGTTGAGCAAAAGCACCACCTGCTTGTCAGCCGGCAGGCGGTTGAGCTCCGCCAGCGCGCGCAGTGCAAACATCGCCTGCAGCACGCCCGCCTTCATGTCGTAGACGCCCGGGCCGTACGCTTTTCCCTCCCGGATGAAAAACGGACGGCGGGCCGCTTCCCCTTGCGGCCAGACCGTGTCGTAGTGGCCGATCAGCAGGACTTGTCTGCTGCCGCTTCCCAGCACGCAGCGCACCTGGTCGCCGTAGACGCTGTTGGGGATTCGCTCCGCCCTGCCGCCGGTCAGTTCCTCGAAGCGGCGGGCAAACCACTCCGCCATCCGATCCCCCGCCTCCTTGTCGCGTGAGGGGGAATCCATGTTGACGCAGGCTTCCAAGAGCTGGATCAGGTGTTGGTGATGTTGTTGCAGATACGAGTGAATTGACATCGTGCCTCTTCCTTAATGGGATTGGGAATTGAGTCCAAACAGGCGCTCCAGCCCGTACACCTTTTCCAGCAGGACGATAAACACCAGGCTGAGCAGGATGACGACCGCGGAGATGGAGGCCACCAGCGGGTCCAGCGTCTCCTGCATGTAGGTGAAAATGGCCAGCGGCAGCGTCGTCGTGTCGGGCGCCACCAAGAAGAGCGACACCGTCACGTTGTCAAACGACGTCAGAAACGAAAAGATCATGCCCGACACGATGGCCGGCCGCAGAAGCGGCAGCGTGACGTCCCAGAACACCCGAAGCGGCCGGGCTCCCAGCATGTAGCCCGCCTTTTCCAGGGTGTAGTCGAACGTGCTGAGGCCGGTCAGCACCAGCCGCACCACGTACGGAATGGAGATCAGCGTGTGGGCCAGGAGCAGGCCGGTAAACGTGCCGGCAATTCCGATCCGCGTAAAGAACAGCAGCGCGGCGATCCCGATGATCAGCGACGGCACGGTCAGCGGCGACAGCAGCAGGCTGTTGATGACCCCGCTGCCGCGGAATCTGTACTTGCTCAAGGCAAAGGCCGCCAGCGTGCCGATCAGCGTCGCCAGCACCGCCGTAATCGCGGCAAGCTGCAGGCTGAACCAGAACGACTCGATAAACTCCGGCCGATCCAGAATCTTGGCGTACCACTGCCAGGAAAAGCCCTCCGGCGGGAACGACAGGTAGCCGGCGGCAGTAAACGAGCTGGGGATGATGACCAGAAACGGCAGGTTGACCAGAAGCAGCACAAAGAAGGTGATCAGTCCGTACCCATTCAGCTTTTTCATGACGCAAACACCTCTTTGTATCGCTTGGTTTCAATCAGCCGCGTGTACAGGGTGACCAGCAGGATCGTGCTGCCCAGCAGCAGGAAGGCCAGCGCCGCTCCCAGCGGCCAGTTGAGCGTCGACATGATCTGTTCGTAGGCGATGACCGGCATCACCTTCACCGAGGTGCCCCCCATCAGCGCCGGCGTCACAAACGCGCTCATCGACAAGCTGAACACCAGTGTCGTGCCGGCGATAATTCCCGGCAGGCTGAGCGGCAGCGTCACGGTGAAAAACGTCCGCACGCGGGACGCCCCCAAAATGGACGCCGCCTTGGACAGCGACGGATCGATCGCGTACAGGCTGGTGGCGATCGCCAGCACCATGTAGGCGATAAACGAATCGGTCAGGCCGATGACCACGCCCAGCTCGTTGTACATCAGGCGCAGCGGCTGGTCGATCACGCCGAGCTTCAGCAGCGTTTCGTTGATCCAGCCCTTTTCGCCCAGTACGACCACCCAGCCGAAGTTGCGGATCACCACGCTGATCAGGTGCGGCGCCAGAATCAGCATGGTGACGACGCCCCGCATCCGGCCCGAGGCCTGCGCCATGAACATGGCCACGGGAAAGCCGAGCAGGAGCGTGCACAGCACCGTCCAGAGGCTGATGCGGATGGTCCGCCAGAGAATCTCCAGGTAAAACGGGTCCTGGATGAACAACAGGTAGTTTTGCAGGCTGAACGCCTGCGTGTCGTCCTGAAAACTCAACAGGAGCATCAGCAGCATCGGAATCAGAAACACGCCCAGGAGCACGATCATGCTCGGCGCTGTCAACAGCAGGATGGAGAGACGCTTGCTCATCGGCTATCCCCTCTCCGCCGGCATGACCAGCACGTCTTCGCTCTCCCAGCGGCAGTTGACCGCCCTGCCGGGGGTAAGCGGCATACCCTGCCCGTCCATCTGCACCTTGACGGACAGGGTATGCCCTCCCGCCTTCACCTCGCATTCGGTAAAGGCGCCCAAAAAGGAGGCAATCATCAACTGGCCGCTGGCGTGGTTGACCTCATCCGCAGCCGCTCCGTCCGCCAGACGGATTTTTTCCGGCCGCACAAACACCGCCACTCTTTCGCCAGGGGCAAACACCCGCTGCTGCCGGGCCGCCCTGACGATGAGGCCGCCCGCCGTTTTCACGGTGAGACCCTCGCCGTCCTGGGCGAGTACGACTCCCTCCAGGCGGTTGGTCTTGCCGATGAAGGTGTGGACAAACTCGGAGGCGGGACGGTTGTAGATCTCCTCGGGCGTGCCGATCTGCTCGACGCGGCCGTGGTTCAGGACGACGATGCGGTCCGACAGGGAGAGCGCTTCTTCCTGGTCGTGGGTGACGAAGATGGTGGTCACGCCGATCTCCTGGTGCAGCCGCTTCAGTTCGTCGCGCAGTTCTTCGCGCAGCTTGGCGTCCAGGTTGCTGAGCGGCTCGTCCAAAAGGAGCAGCGACGGCTCGATCACCAGCGCGCGGGCGATCGCAATCCGCTGCCGCTGGCCGCCGGACAACTGCTTGGGATAGCGGTCGGCCACATGCGGCAGCTTGACCAGTTCCAGCACCCGCTTCACCCGCTCCTGCATCTCGGCTTTGCCCACCTTGCGCAGCTTCAGCCCGTAGGCGACGTTTTCCGCCACCGTCATGTGCGGGAACAGGGAATAGGTTTGAAACACCATCCCCAGTTCGCGCTTGTAAGGGGGAACGCCGTTCATGCGCCGCCCCTTGATCAAGAGCTCCCCTTCGTCCGGGTCCAAAAATCCGGCGATCATGTTCAGCGTGGTCGTCTTGCCGCAGCCGGACGGCCCGAGAAACGAGACAAACTCTCCCTGCTCCACCTGCAGGTTGAAGTCCCGAACCACGACGTTATTCTGGAACTTCTTCATGATGTTGCGCAGTTCGACGTCAATTACCTTGCTCAAAGGGACACCTACTTTCCTGTCAGCGGCGCGATCTCCTTGTTGAAGCGATCGAGCCACGCGGACGTTTCCTTGCTGATCGTGTCGTAGTCGAAGTTCACCACTTTGCTGCGGTCAAACTCCAACTGCTTGGCCACGTCTTCCGGCAGCTTCACGGCCGTGGCCGGGTTGTAGTAGAGCTTGGTCGCGTACATGATCTGCACCTCGTCGCTCAGCAGGAAGTCGATAAACGCTTTGGCGGCGTTGGGGTGCTTGGCCCCTTTGACCAGCGTGGCGACGTTCGGCACGATGTTGCCGCCCTCTTCCGGGAAGACGAATTCCAGCGGCAGGCCCGTCTCTTTCTGCGTCAGGCTGCGGGCCATCGTCCAGGTGGTGTAGGCCGCGCTTTTGTTTTGCAGGTTTTGCTGCAGTTGGGCCGCGCTCTTGGCAAACGTCGGCATGTAGCTCGCAATCGTTTTCATTTTTTCAAAGCCGGGCTCGATGTTTTTCTCCGAACCGCCGTTGGCGTAGGCCAGCATGATCATCGTGGAGCGGCCGAAGTTGCTGGCCACGTCGGTCATCGTGATGTAGCCCTTCACTTCCGGCCTGGTCAGGTCGTTCCACGACTTGGGCACCGGCAGGCCTTTTTCCTTGACGAGCTCCGCGTTGTAGGAGATGCCCATCGGCGTAAAGTTGACGGTTACCCCGCTGTTTTCCGCGACGCGCAGGTCCTGCGGCACGTTTTTCATGTTGGGGATGTCCGTCTCGGAGAGCGCCTCCCACAGCCCTTCCTGGCGCCCTTTTTCCTGTTCGCCGCCCTCGACGATGGTGACGTCGATCTGCGGCGCGTTTTTCTGCGCTTTTACCTTGGCCACGATCTCGGTCGAGACGCCGGAGACGTAGGTCAGCTTCACGTTCGGGTACTTCTCGTTGAACTTCTTGAAAATCTCGTCTTTCATTAGCTGTTCGACGGTGGCGCCGTTGCCCGCCACGACCAGCGTGTCCTCCAACTGAGCCTGTGCCTGGCCGCCGCCCTGCCCCGCAGGCTGGCCGGACGCGGCTGGCTGCCCGGCGGAAGACCCACAGCCGGCGAGCAGTGAACCGGTCAAAGCAAGAATGGACAGTACCGATAATGCCTGTTTCTTCACGTGTTCATCCCCCGTTATGTGTATGTTTTTGACAAATTGTTCACGAATAGAAAACATCGTTTCCTATCCGAGAACTCTAGTGATATACTATCATGAAGAGACTGACAATTCAAGGTAGTCTGAGTAAAGGGATGATTATCTCTTTTCGAACCGTAAAGTCTTCCCGGTTATGGTAGACTATTGCTAAATGTGAACTTCGGAGGAGTCGTGTCCATGGATCATTTTCTGTCTTCCGTACGCAACAGCTGCCGGCTGTTGAAAATCTTCCTCGACGCGCCCAAGGAGCTCGGCGTGACGGAATTGAGCAAGCGGCTGCAGCTCTCCAAGGGAGCGGTGCACAAGCTGCTGGCGACGCTGGAGGCGGAAGGATTTATCCGCCAAAACGAAAAAACCAGGCAGTACACGCTCGGCTACACGCTGCTGGAGCTGGGCAACAAGGTGCTGAAAAACCACGACATCGTCGACTTTGCCGCTCCCTATATCAACCGCCTGGTGTCCCGCACGCAGGAGCTGGTCGTGCTGTGCGTGCAGGACGTCACCGACGCCATCTATGTCACCAAGGTGGATTCGCCTCACCCGATCCGCTTTACGGTCGAGACGCACCGCCGCTTCCCCCTCTATTCCACCTCTGCGTCCCGCGTGCTGTTGGCCTACAAACCGGAATCGTTTCAGGACGAGGTGCTGGCGGAGGGAATCCGGACGTACACGCCCTACTCGTACACGTCAGCCGACGAGATCAAGCTGGCGCTGCGGGAGATCCGGGAACGGGGCTACGAATTCAGCTCCGACCGGCGCAACGTGGGCGTCACCGGGATGGCGGCGCCGCTGTTTGATTCCACCGGCGAAGTAGCCGCATCGGTCAGCGTGATCGGCCCGTCCGACCGCGTTCTTCCCCAGAAGGATGCGATCCTCAGGGAACTGCTGGAGACGGTGCGAGAGATGTCCGCGGAATTGGGGTACCGTCCGTGAGCGCTGCCCATGCTGCGCCCGGATCAGCCGTTTGGTCTGGTCCGGGCTTTTTTTGCGCACGCGGCTGGTCCATATAAGCGGAAAACAATAACGTTTACGTTAACGTTACAGTTTTGTATCATAATACCTGTCTTCATGTCGTCGTGCCAGTACGCAAGCGAATGGGAGGGAGCCCGTTGTACCGCATCGAGGAGGCAGCTAAAAAAACCGGCCTGACGAAAAGGGCGCTTCGCTATTACGAGGAATTGGGGCTGGTCAATCCGTCCGGGCGAACGGAGAGCGGATACCGCATGTACACGGACGAGGACATCGCCCACATCCTGCACGTCAAAAACACCCGTGACCTGTTGGGGGCGTCGCTGCAGGAAATCAAGGACATGATGGACCTGGCCCACAAATACGAGCTGTTGAAGCAGGGCTATTACCAGGGAGTGTCCGCCGAAGAAAAGCTGAACCTGCTGACCGAACTGGAGCGGACGCTCCTGGCCAAGCGCGGCTTTTTGCAGGAAAAAATGAACAAACTCTCGGAACTGCTGGCCAACTACGATGAGAAGTTGACCCGCATTGCCAGGAAAAAACGGGAACTGCAGGCGGAGATCGAAAACGAAAAGGAGGAACCCTGATGGAGAGTCACGCTCATGCATGGCGCATCATTATGCAGCAGCCCAAGTCAGCCTGGGCTGTCGCTTTTGCCTGTGTGGTCGCTTTCATGGGGATCGGATTGGTCGACCCGATCCTGCCCGCGATTGCGAGCAAACTGAATGCCACGCCCAGTGAAGTATCCCTGCTGTTCACCAGCTACATGCTGATGACCGGCTTGACGATGCTGGTCACGGGATGGGTCTCCAGCCGGATCGGCCCCAAGGCGACGCTCCTGGCCGGCCTGGCCGGAATCATCCTGTTTTCCTTCCTCGGCGGCATGTCCCACTCGGTGATGCAGATCGTCTGGTTCCGCGCCGGCTGGGGAATGGGCAACGCCTTTTTCATCTCCACCGCCCTGGCGGTGATTGTCAGCGTAGCCAGCGGCGGCACGGCGGGAGCGATCGTCCTGTACGAAGCGGCCATCGGTCTGGGGATGTCCGTGGGACCGCTGCTTGGCGGGCTGCTCGGGGGCATCAGTTGGCGCGGGCCGTTTTTCGGCGTCGCCGTGCTGATGGCGATCGCGCTGCTCGCTGTATTCGTTCTGCTCAGCGACGTGCCCAAGCCGAAGCGGCGCAGCTCGCTTCTCGATCCGTTCCGCGCGTTGGGGCACCGCGGCCTGTTTACCATGGCGCTGACGGCGCTCCTGTACAACTTCGGGTTTTTTACGCTGTTGGCGTTTTCTCCGTTTGTGCTGCACATGGACGAACACAGCCTGGGGTACGTGTTCTTCTTCTGGGGTGTGATGCTCGCCATCACCTCGGTGATCGTGGCGCCGAAGCTGCAGGAGCGCTACGGGTCCGTCCCCACGCTGTTCGCCATGCTGCTGCTGTTGGCCGCAGACCTGGCGGCCATGGGATTCGGCGTTTCGTCGCAAGTGACGCTGGTACTGGCCATCGTCATGGCCGGCGCGATTCTGGGCATTATCAACACCGTCCTGACCGCATCGGTGATGGACGTCGCGCCGGTGGAACGTGCCGTCGCGTCTTCCGCCTACAGCTTCGTCCGTTTCGTCGGCGGCGCGGTCGCGCCCTGGCTGGCCGGCAAGCTGGCCGAGTGGTACTCGCCGCACGTCCCGTTTTACGCGGGCGCGCTGGCCGTTCTGTTCAGCATGCTGGCGCTGTACGCCGGCAAAAAACAACTGGCGAGCCTGCGTTGATGCGCAAGCTCGCCTTTTTTTACACGCTCTTCCCGAATCATCAGAAAAGAGCCCGCCACAGCACAATCGCCCCCACCCCGGCCAACAGCGCCCAGACGACCTGCTTTCTCCACAGGCCGACGGCGAGTGAAACCACCCCCGCCGCGAGGTACTCCGGACTCCACTGCCCGTCATTCCCATGAAAGAGAATGGGCGGCACGGTCAGCGAGCTGAACACGCCCACCGGGACCATGGCCAGTCCGCGCCGGAGCCAGTCGGGGATCTCCCAGCGCGAGCTGATCAGCAACATGGGAAACCGCGTCAGATAGGTAATCACGGCCATCAAGACAATGATCAGCAGCACCTTATCGTTCACGGCTCACCGCTCCCATCACCACTGCCGTCAGCGTCCCGGCGATCACCGCCGCCGTCCCGCCACCTCCCCAGTACGCGAGGCAGGCGACAGCCGCAGCGCCGGCCGCCACCTTCACATGAAACGGGGAGAGCAGATTGATCGCGAGAAAGCCGAGGAACGTGGCCACAAACGCAAAGTCCAGGCCGTACGCCTCCGTTTCCGTAAACACCGCGCCAAACCAGGCGCCGGCCAGCGTGCTGGCGTTCCAGATCAGATAGTCGACCGCGCTCGCACCGGCAAAAAAGGAGAGGCTGGGCTTTTGGCCGGACGCCAGATAGGTGGATGTCAGGGCGTACGTCTCGTCGTTCAGGCCAGCCGCCATCAACGACAGCTTCCACGGAGGCGTCCCGCGAAAGTGGGGCCCGAGCGACAGTCCGTACAGCAGGTGACGGGCGTTCAGCAAAGCCGTGGAGACCAGAATGGGCCAGCCCACAATCCCCTGCGAGATCAGGCCGACGGCGGCAAACTGCGACGACCCTGCATTGACCAGGAGCGAAAACAGCAAGGCTTCCGCGATGCCGAGACCTGCCTGCCGGGCGAGGATGCCAAACACAAGCCCGTCCACGATCCCCGCGGCGGCGACCGGGATAATTTTAATCATGCCTGTGACAAACAACGTGCGCGCAGAGTTCACTCGCTTCACCCTCCATACACTGCTACACTCTACGCTTGTCAGTAAGTTCTGTCAAATGCAGGAGTGCATATACGGCTTCCACACCTCGTACAGCAGCCGCAGCCCCGCATCCATCTCCTCCACCGACAGGCCGCCGAAGCCGAATTGAAAGGCGGGCAGCCGATTTTGCGGGGGACGGAACCACTTCGGCGCGGTGGGATAGACGCGGATGCCCGCCGACGCCGCAGCCGCCGTCAGTTCCTCTGCCGTCTTGTCGCTGTACACCTCGACCGTAACCGACAAGCCGGCATCCTGGCCCATGATGCGGATGTGGCCGCCCATGACCGCATGCAGCGCATTCAGCATGGCCTGGTGCTTTTTGCGGTACACCGTGCGCATTTTGCGGATGTGCCGTTCCCACTCGCCGCTTTTCATGAACAGGGCCAGCGTTTCCTGGTGGATGCGCGAGGCGGACTGGTCGTACGGGCTCATCCGTTCCCGCCAGACGTCCATCAGCGCCGGCGGCAGCACCATGTAGCTGATCCGGATGGACGGCAGGAGCGACTTGGAAAACGTGCCGAGATAGACGCCCCGCCCCTCCGTGTCCAAGCCCTGCAGCGAGGGAATCGGCTTTCCCCGGTAGCGGAATTCGCCGTCGTAGTCGTCCTCCACGATGTAAACGCCGGTCCGGGCCACCCACTGGAGGAGCCTGATCCGTTTCGCGTAGGGCATGACCATGCCGGACGGCTCCTGATGGGACGGCGTGATGTAGACAAGCCGGGCGCCGCTCGCCTCCAGTGCTTCCACGTCAATGCCGTCCTCCTCCAACGGAATCGGCGTGACGGCAAAGCCGAGATGCTGAAAGACGATTCGCACGCCGTTATACCCCGGCTCCTCGATGGCGACCGCCCGGCCGTCCAGGCCAAACAGGCAGCACAACTGCTGGATCAAGAGCTGCGTACCGGCGGCGATCACAATCTCGTCCGGGGTGCAGGCGACTCCCCGCGCCTGCCTGAGGTAGCGGGCTATCTCCGCGCGAAGCCGTCGCCGTTTGGGGAGGGAACGGGCACATGGAAACGGCCAACCAGGATTCACCTGGCTGGCCGTCTGATACCATGCTATTCCAAGTCCAACTCTTCCATGGTTTTTACCTGCAGCCCCTTTTGTACGCCATTGGCTGGTTTTACTGTATGACCGTCTGTTACAAATTTTCCTTGATAACCCCCTTTTATTACATAAGCGTGATCAACAATCGGACCTTCGTACTTTTCCAAAAATACAATCGCTGTCTCCTTTTCCGTAAATACCTTGTTGCCTTCAAACGTGTATTCCGTTCCATCCTTATATCCACCGGTTTCGAGAATCTTGATGGTTTCGTCGTTTTGGACCTCTCCTTTATATACATGCAGCAGTTTCGCTTCACTAAGCGTAAACACAACATGTTTGTATGGGAAGCTGTCCGACTTTTCAATTTCAACCTCAGCAATCAATTCAGAGCTGTCTTTCAACTGTTCGATATTGGTAAAACTCTCATGAACATCTCCGCTTATATTTACCGCAGCTCCCGCCTTCCCCTTATTTTCAGCCCCATGAACGTCTTCCTGCCATTGATTTGCTTGGCTGGATGCAGTTTGATTGGCACTTACGTAAAGGTACCCACCTGTAACGACAATGGCAGTTGCAATAATAGGCAAAATTACTGATTTTTTGTTTATCATCGAAATATCTTCCTTTCAGGATCATTTTGCGTTTCATTTTATCAGAGTATTCTTTAGCAATCGGATCATCAGTATATCGCCTTAATCCCATCAATATCATCATCACCGGGTTTATTCACTTTTCTGCCGTCCGCAGCAGTACACATTACCTGGTTTTTATCTTTCACATGATCTAAGCCAAGCACATGACCTAATTCATGAGCAAAAACTCCTTGCAAATCAAATGCTCCCATCTCATCCATATAGTAAGAATTAGGGCTAATTGTCGCTGTCTGTACGATGTCAGATCCTGTATAAACTTTTACTGACGTTACTGCATTCCACCCTGTATTTCCATAATCCTCCTCTTTAAAAATGAACAATCTACTTTTTTGGGGTGTCCCAATAGTATCCTGCCAAATTGTACGCAAATGTTGGTTTTGCCGAAGCCAATGCAGCTAATAATAAAAGGCTAGAAAGTCCGATTTTTGCGGCGATTTTCAATATCATTCCCTCCATTTACTTTTTTTACAATTTTTATAATATACCACCACTCGTTTTTGTAAATATTTTCTATTTATTTGTTTTCCTGCAAATCTGTGTATCTATATGACGAGGAAATTTCCATTTCATTACAAAAAAAAGAATTGCTTAACTGCAAATATTATGATGAAATCACGTCTCCATTTGCTTGATCGGCCAACCGGCAGGAGCTGATCAGCGGCAACCATAAAAAAACACCGATGGGGTAGTGTAGACTCCATCGGTGTTTGACCGCTATGCGAGGTATGCTTCCCGAACCTGCGGGTTTGCCAGCAGGGTGGGCGCCTCGTCCTGCAGGATGATCTCTCCCGTCTGGATGACGTAACCGCGATGGGCCACGGAGAGCGCCTGATTGGCGTTTTGCTCCACCAGCAGGATCGTCATGCCCTCCCGGTTCAGCTCCGTGATGATGTCAAAAATCTGCTCGACCAGAATCGGCGCCAGCCCCATGGACGGCTCGTCCAGCATCAGGATTTTCGGCTTCATCATCAGGCCGCGGGCGATGGCCAGCATCTGCTGCTCCCCGCCGGACATCGTGCCGCCCTTCTGGTTGATCCGCTCTTTCAGCCGGGGAAAGTAGCGGAACGCCCGCTCAATCCCTTCCTCGATCAGATTCTTGTCCGTTACGGAGAAGGCGCCCATCTCCAGGTTCTCCCGCACCGTCAGCTTGGGGAAAATGCGCCGCCCCTCCGGCACGTGGGCGATGCCCAGCAGGGCGATTTCGTGCGTGCGCATCTGGGTGATGTCCTTGCCGTCAAAGAGGATTTTCCCTTCCCGCGCGCGTGTCTGGCCGCAGATCGTCTTCAGCGTGGTCGACTTGCCCGCCCCGTTGGAGCCGATCAGCGTCACCACTTCTCCGTGGTTGACCTGGATGCTCAGCCCCTTTAACGCGTGGATGCCGCCGTAATAGGTGTGTACGTTATGCAGTTCCAACAATGCCATCTTTGATTCCTCCCCCGCTTACGACACTTCCGACGCGCTTTTGCCCAGGTACGCCTCGATGACGCTGGGATTGTGGCGGATCTGCTCCGGCGTTCCCTCGGCGATTTTGCGTCCGTAATCCAGCACGTGGATGTATTCGCTCAAGCCCATGACCAGCTTCATGTCGTGTTCGATCAGGATGATGGTCAGATCCAGTTCGTTTTTCAGCCGGCGGATAAACTCGGTCATCTCCGCCGTTTCGCGCGGGTTCATCCCCGCCGCCGGCTCGTCCAGCAGGATGATTTGCGGATTGGTCGCCAGCGCCCGGGCGATCTCCAGGCGGCGCTGCAAGCCGTACGGCAGACTGCCGGCCGCTTCGTTGGCGACGTGGGCGATCCCGACGTATTCCAGGAGCTGATAGGCCTCGACGCGGGCCCGCTCTTCCTCTTCGCGCACCCGCCTGATGTTGAACAGGATGCCCAACAGCCCCGCCGTCAGCCGGCTGTGCGTGCCCACCATCACGTTTTCCAGGGCGGTCATCTCCTTGAACAGGCGGATGTTTTGGAACGTGCGGGTGATGCCCCGCTCGGCAATCTGGTCCGGCCGCAGTCCCTTGATGCTTTTCCCGTTCAGCAGGACATCGCCTTCGTCCGGCTCGTAAAAGCCGGTGATCATGTTGAAAAACGTGGTTTTCCCGGCCCCGTTCGGCCCGATGACCGCCGTAATCGTCCCCTTCTCGATCTTGATCGTGATGTCCTGATTGGCGACAAGACCGCCGAAGCGCTTGGTCAAGCCGATTGCTTCCAACAGTGCCATACTGATGCTCCCTCCTTGTCCGCTACGACTGGCTGCCCTGGGACAGCTTGCCTTTCGACAGCCTGCTCAGGATCCCCAGCCGGTTCTCGGCGAATTTGCTTGCCCGGATGGCGTCGAGGTCGTTCTTCCTGCGCTTCGCCGGAATCAATCCGTTGGGACGGTAGAGCGCCACGAGAATCAACATGATGCCGAAGATCAGGCGCTGGAACTTGGACGGATCCAACTGGTTGGGAAGGTTGATGACGCCCGCCTGCTGCAGCGAGTGCAGGAAATTGGAGAGCTCTTTCAGCAGCTGCACCTGCAGCACCGTGACGAACGCCGCCCCCAGCACTACGCCGGGGATGCTTCCGCTGCCGCCGAGGATGACCATGACGAGAATCCCGATCGACTCCATCAGCGTAAACGAGGTCGGATCGATAAACGTCTGCTTGGCGGCGAAAATGACGCCGACCACACCGGCGAAGGAAGCGCCCGTGGCAAACGCGGCCAGCTTGGTGTTCAGCAGCGAGATGCCCATGGACTGGGCCGCCAGCTCGTCTTCCCGCACCGCGATCCAGGCGCGGCCGATGCGCGAGTTTTCAAAGCGGAGGTTGGCCAGGACGATAAAGGCGATGACAACCAGCACGATAAAGTAGAAGTGGAACGGCGTCCCCATCTTCATCCCCAACAGCTCCGGCTGCGGGATCGGAGTAATCCCCTGCGGGCCGTTGGTGATGTTGATCGGTTTGTCCAGGTTATTGAAAATAATCCGAATAATTTCGCCAAACCCAAGGGTGACGATGGCCAGGTAGTCCCCTTTCACCCGCAGGACCGGCAGGCCGAGCAAAATCCCGAAGATCGCGGCCACGATCAAGCCGACGATGAGGAACGGCCAGAACCACTCGCCCGACAGCGGGAACAGGTCGCCGGGAATGAACTGGTTGGCCTGGGACGTGGAAAAAATCGCGTACGCGTAGGCACCGGCGGCGAAAAAGGCGACGTAGCCGAGGTCAAGCAGACCGGCAAAGCCGACCACGATGTTCAGGCCGAGCGCCATCGCCACGTAGATGCCCACCTGCGAAGCCACTTCCATGTAGTAGCGGTTGTCCCCCGCCACCAGCGGAATGATGACCAGGAGCACCAGCGCCCCGATGAGCATCCGGACCATTTTCGAGGAGTTGGTGTAGTAGATCAAAACAATGGAGCACAAGATTCCCAGAAACGCGATGACCGATTTGTCCAAAAAGTGGAGCGCGGCGGAAAACCCGGCGATCCAGATCAGCGTAACCGGAAGCGGAATCCCCTTGAACGACTTCCATACCATGTTTGCCATGCGTTTCACCTACACTTTCTCTTTTACGGCTTCGCCAAACAGCCCTTCCGGCTTGAACAGAAGCACGAGAATCAAAATGCTGAACGCAAACACGTCTTTGTACTCGGCGCCAAACGCTCCGCCGGTCAGCGGACCCATGTACGCGCCGGACAGGGACTCCAGCAGGCCGAGCAGAACGCCGCCCACCATCGCTCCGCGGATGTTGCCGATTCCGCCGAGGACGGCTGCGGTAAACGCCTTGAGGCCGAGAATAAAGCCGATGTAAGGGTCAATCGTGCCGTAGTTCTGCGCAAACAGCACCCCGGTTGCGCCACCCAGGCTGGAGCCGATCAAAAAGGTAAGCATAATGACTTTGTCCACGTTAATGGTCATCAGCGACGCCGTCGACTGGTCCTGCGCAACGGCCCGCATGGCGATTCCCCACTTGGTCTTGTTGATGAACAAGGTCAGCGACACCATCATCACAACGGCGAGCACGATGACGATCAACGCCTTCGTCGGAATCGTGGCGATGCTGCCCAACGGGATGGAACCTGTAAAAAGAATGGGACTGTTCAGATAAAATTCGTTGCGGGCAATGGCTTCCGTAAAGCGGACGAGGTCCTGCAGCAGGAACGACACGCCGATCGCGGAAATCAGCGGAACGAGCCGCGGCGCGCCGCGCAGCGGACGGTAGGCTACCCGCTCGATCCCGACGCCGAGGGCTCCGGTTATGATCATCGCGATCAGCAGGGTCAAAAACAGCGCGACAAACGGATTCATCCCCTCCAGCGCTCCCAGGGCGTCCGTGATCAGCAGGACCTCCGTCCCCACAAAGGCGCCCACCATGAAAATCTCGCCGTGAGCGAAGTTGATGAACTCCAGAATCCCGTACACCATGGTGTAGCCGAGCGCAACGACGGCGTACATGAAGCCCAGCGTCAAGCCGTCAACCAACACCTGAGGCAAAATGTCGAGCAGCATACTTTCCCATCCCTCATTCCTTTGTAAACTTGCGGTAATTGTAAATTTTCTGCATTCGGCGATCGCAAAAAACGACTTCCCGCCCGGCGGCTGTCGGGACATCCGCTGCGTTCTTCGCCTGACGCGCTGTCTTTCCGTTGAGCGGCAGCACAGTCGGCGAGAGGCTCGTCCGCGCGCCGGACAACTCCTCAAACAGAAAGGGCGCACACCTGAGTGTCGCCCCGGGTTGGCAGAGGCTTGTTCGGCAGTCTGCGATGTCTGGCCCTATTCAGCAGCGTTCCCTGCGATTCCGGAGTCGGCTGGTCGTCCCGATCGACGAATGCCCACGATGAAACCGTCCCCTCAAAGCACCCCTTCCACGGCGGGACAGGTTAGCATAATCATATCAGAACCACCCGTCCACCGCCACCCATGAAATCACCTGTCCGGCCCGTAAAACGTCCACCCCGGGAGGATTCTCGCCATGGGCCGATCGTCTCGCAGGACCGTTCCTGTCTGGCCTTTCTTAATTGTAAAATATATTAGGAAATTTACAAGAGATGAAAAATGGTATTTTCAAAAACATATTTTTCAAGCATATATCAGCGTAAAAATGAACCTGTTTTTAAATCAAATAAATATATCAATACTTTATTTAATTAAAGCAATCCGTTGAGGCGATCCGTTGAGAAAACGCGTTCCCCTCATGGAAGGAAAATGGACGGCACCATGACGGCCCCCGACTTCACATCGACGATCCCCTCGGCGGTGAGCCGGGCATACGGCAGATGGGTGGCGGTAAAAAACAGCAGCGAATAGAGCGGGTCCAAATGCGCGTACCCCTTTTTTCGCAAGAGGTCCGTCAGCGATTCCGCCATGCCGATCACGTCGTCCATCGGCGCGGGAGAAAACATTCCGGCGAGCGGCAGCGGACATTCGCAGACCACCCGCCCCTCGTCCATCATCACCACGCCCCCGCCGATTTGCCGGACGCGCCGCAGCGCCTGCGCCATGGCCTCTGGATCGCGCCCGATCACCAGCCAGTCGTCGGAGGCGGTGTAGGTGCTGGCCAGCGCCTCCAGAGAGCGGCCGTATCCCCTTACCAGCGCCTGTGTCAGCCGCTCCCGGTCAGGATTGAGACAGCAGATCACCGCCAGCTCGGGATCGTTCTCCAGCGAAACGCAGCCGTCCCGGTCTGCCGGCAGCTCCTCCCGCTCCAGTGTGGTAATCACCGCATTGCGCATGTGCAGGACCGGCAGCGGTCCGCCCGTGTGGCGAAGTCGAAACGCTTCCGCCCCCACGTCCCTCCCCAGCCGGTCGACGGGCGGAAACTCGTACCGCTCCCATTGGGGCTGCACCGTGGACACCAGCAGCCGCCCCTTTTCCGCCGCCCGCCGTCCGTTGGCGATGACCAGCTCGGGCGTCGGTTCCTCCGGACGGGCGAGCAGCAGAACATCGGCGAGCCGGCCTGGTGCAATACCCCCAATTTCGGCGTCCATGCCGTAGTAGACGGCGGGGTTGAGCGTCGCCATCGCGTAGGCCTCTTCCGGCGGCATGCCCGCTTCGATCGCCACCCTTATCGTGTAATCCATCAGGCCGTGCCGGTGCATCGGCGGCGTGCTGCCGTCCGACGTCAGCATCATGCGGGGCGACCAGGGCAGCCCCATCTCCAGCCAGCCGCGAACCAGTTCCGGCAGGTCCGGCCGGATGGACGAGTGGCGCAGCGCGGCGTACATCCCCAACTGCAGGCGGCGCAGCAGATCCTCCGCCGTGATGCTCTCGTGGCAGGCGGTGATCCCGGCGGCAGCCGCCGTGTTCAGGGTCTCCGCCGACGCTCCCGGATGATGTCCCTCCATCCGTTTGCCGAGATCGCGGGTGTGCTTGATCCCGAACAGCAGGGTCTCGTCTTCGCTCAACACTCCCTGCCAGTCGGTCAGTTCCCCGCCCTGGACAACCAGCGGATGCTCCAGCATGCGGGCCAGCCCTGCCCGGTCAAACGGCGGTTCGGCCTGCGCCCGCCTCTGCTGCGGATCGAGCCGGCTCCAGAAAAAATGCTTGACCGGATGGGCCGACAGCCGCTCCATGATCTCCGCCACCTGCGCAAACGGCAGGCTCATCAGCATCATCGTGTCGGACACCAGGGTGGTCGTTCCCCGTTCCAGCGCGAAGTCGGCCAGCGTAAACGGATTGTACCACTGAAACGGATGGGCGTGCGGCTCAATGTACCCCGGTACCGCGTACGTCCCGGCTGCGTCTACCACAACCGTGTGTTCGTCCACCTCCGGCTCCTTTTCCCCCACGTAGGCGATCCGCTCTCCGGCGACGGCGACGTTCACCTCCCGCCATTCCTTGGTATACACCTGCAGCACCCGCGCTCCTTTGATCCACATGTCGGCCGGGGCCTGCCGCTTCGCCACCCGTATCAGACGCAGGTAAGCCTCCTCGTTCATCGGACGGACTCGCATTGCGCATGCACTCCTTTCCCTGTTTGGCGCACGGATAGAGAATCCCTCTGCTTGAGCAGACGTTTTCTAGCGAACGCTCGGTCACTTCCTGTGTACACTTCTCCGTTCGCCTGCCGGTATCCTGTATCCCCGCATCGCTGCTAACAACAATTCCCTCGCGTGTTTTTTTCCTCCCGGCACACACTACCAAACAGGAACCGTTAGGACAGGAGGGACAACGATGCAAAAAAACGTCGGAACCGTGGATGCTGTGATTCGCATCACCGTCGGCCTGTTAGGGCTGGCCTACGGAGTCGGCCGGATGGGCCGCCGCCCGTACCGCACCCCCTGGCTGTTGATGGCGCTGTCGGCCATGAAGGTGGCGGAAGGTGTCACCCGTTTTTGTCCGATGCTGTACGCGATGGGTGTCAACAGCCGCGATCGGGCCGGTCTGCAAAACATGCTGGGCAAAGTCAAGGACATGGGGGCCCAGGCGGGGTTGAAGCAGATGGGCATCGGCACGACTCCCAAACAGGAGCATGCCAACCTGTCGGCCGAAGACAAACAGTTCGAAGCGGCCGTCCAGGAGTACGTCTCCTACCGCCAGGCCGAAGAAGCCTCCCGCAGCCAAGGGCGCGAACAAAAACCGGACGACCACCACAGCCGCGACGAACATCTCTATCCAACCTATTCCTAGGAGGGACTGCCCATGTCACTTGTCGGACCTCCGCTGTACGAGTGGTTTTCCCACAACGCCTTTGTCATCGCCCTGATCATCGGCTGTGCCGCCGTCATGGGGTACTTTTTTTACGCAGCCGGCAAAAAGAAAGGGAGATACCGTCAGTAACCGGACGGGTCTCCCTTTTTTTCGCTGCAGGCAAACGTCCTTGTCACGATTTGCATGAATCTAGCTTCTGCGCAGCGCCCTGTCCGCGATGTCCCGGCGGTAATGCGCCCCCTCGAAGCGGATGCGCTCAACGGCGGCGTATGCCCGAGCCCGCGCTTCCTCCAGCGTCCGCCCCGTCCCGGTCACGCCGAGGACGCGGCCGCCGCTGGTGACGATGCCCTTCTCCGTCTGTTTGGTGCCGGCGTGGAACACGGTAACGGACTCGCCCGCCTTCTCCAACCCGCTGATCGGCTCTCCCTTGGGGTAATCGCCCGGATACCCGGGAGCGGCCATGACGACGCATACCGCACTCTCCTGCTTCCAGCGCACGTCGACGGATGCCAGTTCCCCTTGGATGGCAGCCGTGCAGATGTCTACCAGATCGGTCTCCAGGAGCGGCAGAATCACCTGCGTCTCGGGATCGCCGAAGCGGGCGTTGAACTCCACCACCTTCGGCCCCTCGTCCGTGATCATCAGGCCGGTGTAAAGCACGCCCCGGAACGGAATGCCGTCCCGGGCCATGCCGCGGGCCATCGGCTTGACGATGGTTTCCACGATCTGCTCTACCAGTTCCGCCGACATGTGCGGCACAGGCGCGTAGGTGCCCATGCCGCCGGTGTTGGGTCCCTGGTCGCCGTCAAAGACGCGCTTGTGGTCCTGGGAGGTCACCATCGGCTTGACCGTTTCCCCGTCGACAAACGACAGCAGGGACAGCTCTTCGCCGCGCATGCACTCCTCGATCACCACGCGCGCCCCTGCCTGGCCGAACACCCCTTCCTTCATGATCCGGTAGAGCGCCGCCTCCGCCGCTTCCAGCGTTTCCGCGACGACCACCCCTTTGCCGGCGGCCAGCCCGTCCGCCTTGACCACGATCGGTGCCCCCTGTTCACGCACATAGGCCAGGGCGGACTCGTAGTCGAGAAACGACTCGTACCGGGCCGTCGGGATGCCGTAGCGCTTCATCAGATGCTTGGCAAAACATTTGCTTCCTTCGATCTTCGCCGCCTGGGCGGTCGGCCCGAAGATCGGCAGGCTGCGCTCCGTAAAAAAGTCCACGATTCCGCCCAACAGCGGGTCTTCCGGACCGACCACCGTCAGGTCAACCCCCTCGTCTTTGGCAAACTGGGCCAGGGCGGCAAAATCGTCAACGGGAATCGGCACGTTTTCCGCCAACTGCGCCGTACCGCCGTTGCCGGGCGCGCAGAAAATCTTTTTCACTTTGGGACTTTGCGCCAGCTTCCAGACGATGGCGTGTTCGCGGCCCCCGCCGCCGATTACCAGTACGTTCATCCGTACTCCCTCCTGTCAGCGGTTCTGGAATCCCCGCTTTTCTTGTTCGGCTCCCATGGATTCGTGCCGGACGATTAGTGTTTGAAATGGCGTACGCCGGTAAACACCATCGCGATGCCATGGCGGTTGCAGGCGTCGATGGAGTCCTGGTCGCGGACCGAACCGCCCGGCTGAATGATCGCCGTCACGCCCGCCTTCGCCGCCGCTTCCACGGTGTCCGGCATCGGGAAGAAGGCGTCCGAGGCCAGCACGGCCCCTTTCGCTTTTTCTCCCGCCTGGGCGATGGCGATGTTGGCGGCACCGACGCGGTTCATCTGGCCGGCGCCCACACCGATGGTCATGTTCTCCCTGGCGAGCACGATGGCGTTCGACTTGACGTGCTTGACGACCTTCCAGGCGAATTTCAGTTGGGCCAGTTCGTCGGCGGTCGGCTGTTTGTCGGTCACCACGCGGATGTCGGCATCTTCCAGTTGTTTCACGTCGTACTCCTGCACCAGCGCTCCGCCCGCCACCGGAGCGATGCGGAAGCCTTGCGCCGCCTCCCGGGACTCGTTCAGCGCCGGGATGCGCAGCAGGCGCAGGTTTTTCTTCTCGGTCAGCACGGCCAGCGCTTCTTCAGTGAAATCAGGCGCGAGGATGATTTCCAAAAACGTTTCTTTCATCAACAGGGCGGTGTCGCGGTCCACCGGACGATTGGCCGCCACAATGCCGCCAAAGATGGAAACGGGATCAGCCTCGTACGCCTTTTGGTAGGCTTCGCGAATGTCGGCACCGATGCCTACGCCGCACGGATTGGAGTGTTTCACCGCAACCACGGCGGGTTCGGCAAACTCGCGCACGATTGCCAGAGCGGCGTCAGCATCGTTGATGTTGTTGTAGGAAAGTTCCTTGCCGTGAAGCTGTTCGGCGCGGGCGATGCTGGCCCCGGCCGCCAGCGGCTCGCGGTAGAACGCGGCCCGCTGGTGCGGATTTTCGCCGTAGCGCAGATCCTGCGCCTTTTCGTAGGTCACCGTGTAGCTTTCCGGCAGGAAATCGCCCACCTGTTCGCTCAGATAGCGGGAAATCAGCGCGTCGTACGCGGCCGTATGGCGGAACACCTTGGCGGCCAGACGGCGGCGCGTGTCCAGGGACGTATCGCCTTCCTTCTCGATTTCCGCGGCTACCTGCTCGTAGTCGGCGGCGTCCACCACAACGGTGACGTACTGGTGGTTTTTCGCGGCCGCACGCAGCATGGTCGGCCCGCCGATGTCAATATTCTCAATCGCCTCCGCAAACGTCACGTCCGGTTTGGCGATCGTCTGCTTAAAAGGATACAGGTTGACGACAACCAGATCAATCGTTTCAATCTGCAGTTCGTTCAACTGCTGCCGGTGCGTTTCATTGTCGCGTACAGCCAAGAGGCCGCTGTGGATATTCGGATGCAGCGTTTTGACGCGCCCGTCGAGAATCTCCGGGAAACCGGTCACTTCGGAAATGCCGATGACGGGAATGCCCGCTTCTTTCAGCATGGCAGCCGTACCCCCGGTGGAGATGATCTCCACGCCGGCGTCAGCCAAACGGCGCGCAAACGGAATCAACCCTGTCTTGTCGGAAACGCTGATCAGTGCCTTTTTCACACTCACGGATAGAACCTCCTGACTTTTTTGGAAAGAGAATAGAAAAACACGAACATTATAAGTTAATTAAAACACAATTGTACGTTTTTATCAAGGTTTCCCCCAAAAAACAAACGCAGCCGCACCGTGCCGGGGCACGTGAGACTGCGTTCCTTTTGCATCAAACGTCTATCGCCTTTTCTTTTTCCCGTCCTGCCATTTTTTCAATCGTTCGGCAAGCGGATCGCCTTTCGCCCTCCCGCTCGCTTGCGACACCTCTTTCTTCGGGGTGTCCGTTCCCTGTGCCTGCTTGTTCGCCAGGTCGCTGATTGATTCGAGGGATGGGGGTTTGCCGTTTTTCAACTGCTCCTTCACCTGCTCCCGCGTTTCCTCGTTCAGGTTGAGACCCATGTCTGACAGCTCGTTGAGCACGTCATCGATGTTTCCGGTCCCTCCCTTCGGCAGCTTTTGCGCCAGCCGCACGATATCCTCCAGCGTCCAGTTCCGTCCTGTTTTCTTGCTCAGCTTCCCCAGCAGATCGGAAATGAAATCGCCCATGTGGCCCCCTCCTTTTTTCCGCTTTCGTTCTACTGTATGTAGCGGAAGCCCGGGAGGGGAACGTTTTTTCCAAAAAGGCCGTCTCCCCGGCCGGAACGGCACGGGTTCGTCACGCGTGCTCCTCGCAGCATTTCTCCGCCGGTTGGGCGCTTATGTGTTTTTGCGAAAGGAAACGTGCATCCCGTAAAGAATTAACAACTTTTACTACGCAAATAATGAAAGGATGATCTTCGCATGAATCCGATGCTGCTGGAATTTCCCACCCGGTTTTTCACCGACCGATTGTTGATACGAATGCCGCAGCCTGGAGACGGACAAGCAGTGTTTCAGGCCATCCAGGCGTCCATTGCGGAACTGAAACCGTGGATGCCGTTTGCACAGAAAGAGCAGTCCGAACAAGACGTTGAACTGAATATTCGCGAAGCCCATGTGAAGTTCTTGCAGCGTGAAGATTTACGGCGTCTGGAGGAATCCTCTCATGACCAATCGTGAAGACATCGCTTCCCGTCCTCTGCCGGCGGGAAACATACTTCTTGTCGCGGGCATCATTCTCGTCGCCTTCAACCTGCGCCCCGCCCTCACCTCCGTGGGGCCGCTGATCGGCTCCATCCGAACGGATACGGGCCTGTCCGGCGGCATGGCGGGTTTTTTGACCACGCTGCCGCTCATCGCCTTTGCCGTCCTGTCTCCGCTCGCTCCGAAGATCGCGGAGCGTTACGGGAATGAACGGACCATCTGGGCGGGACTGTGCGCCTTGATCGTCGGCATCGTCCTCCGCTCGCTCGGGGGGACCGCCGCGTTATTTGCCGGAACGGCCTTGATCGGCTTGGGGATCGCCATCTGCAACGTGCTGCTGCCGGGGCTTGTCAAGCAGCGGTTTCCGGACAAGGTCGGGCTTATGACGAGCGTGTACACCACCGCGATGGGCACTTTCGCCGCGCTGGCGTCCGGTCTCAGCGTCCCGCTTGCCCAGGCACTGCATCTCGGATGGCAGGGAGCGCTGGCCGGCTGGTCCCTGCTGGCCCTCATCGCCCTGGTTGTTTGGCTGCCGCAGCTTCGTTCTTCCGGCCGATTCGCCCGCGACCAGGGCAAAACGTCCGCCAACGGCCGGCTCTGGCGTTCGCCGATGGCCTGGCAGGTTACCGTTTTCATGGGATTGCAGTCGTTTGCATTCTACTGCACCATTGCCTGGCTGCCGGAAATTTTGCATCACCACGGCATGAGCGTCTCGACAGCGGGCTGGATGCTCTCCATCCTGCAGTTTGTCAGTCTGCCCGCCACATTTCTGGCGCCGGTGCTGGCCTCCCGCCTGCCCAACCAGTCGGGCATGGCCTTGGTGATCGGCCTTTTCTTTCTGGCCGGATTCGGCGGGCTGCTGGGCGGCGGAAACAGCTTGCTGCTCTTTGGATCGCTTGTGCTGCTCGGCATCGGGCTGGGGGCCAGCATCAGCCTGGCGCTGACGATGATCGTCCTGCGAACAACTAACACGCATCAGGCTTCCGCGTTATCCGGCATGTCGCAATCCTTCGGTTATTTGCTGGCCGCCGGCGGGCCGATCCTGATCGGGATTCTCTACGATTGGACCCGTTCGTGGACGCTCCCTCTGGTGACGCTGCTGGCGGTCAGCCTGCTGATGACGATCGCCGGGATCGGAGCGGGACGCAGCAAATACGTATAAGGCCCCTGCGGCACGAAGCAAACAACGGCCCTCCGCCACGGGAATCGTTCCCGCCGCAGAGGGCCGCTTATTACTTCTCCAGCCGCACGTGCCGGCCGTCCAGCCTCATCCGGCCGGCGAGCAGTTGTCCGATCACGTCGACCAGCAGTTCGTGCTCCACTTCATGGATCCGGGCGGCGAGACTTTCTGCCGTATCCGTCTCGTGCACCGCCACGGGAACCTGCGCGATGATCGGCCCGGTATCCAGGCCGGCATCGACGACATGTACCGTTACCCCCGTTATCTTTACCCCGTAGGCGAGTGCCTGCCCGATCGCATCCTTGCCGGGAAAGGCCGGAAGCAGCGAGGGATGCAGGTTGATGATCTGTCCTTCGTAGGCGGACAAGAGCGTCGGCCCCACCAGCCGCAAGTACCCGGCCAGCACGACCAGCGCGACGTCCCGCCTGCGCAGCTCGGCGACGATCTTTGTCTCAAACGCCGCCTTTCCCGGATACGCTTTCGGCTCAAACGCGAACGCTTCCACGCCCAATCGCTCCGCCCGCTCCAGCACCTTGGCTCCCGGCTTGTCGCAGACGAGCAGCGCCACTTCCGCGCCCTCCAGCCGGCCGCTTCTCGTCGCCTGCACGATCGCTTCAAAATTGGAACCGCTGCCCGAGGCAAAAATGGCTATCCGTTTCACCACGCCACCCCGTTGTACACGACTTTCCGCTCGCCCGCCCGGATCTGGCCGATCAGGTACGGCTGCTCGCCTAATTGCTGCAGCGTGCCGATCACGTCGACGACGTCGTCCTGCTTGACGACCAGCACCATCCCGATGCCCATGTTGAACGTGCGGTACATGTCGGCCGGGGCGATGCCGCCCGCCTCCTGCACCAGACGGAAGATCGGCAGCACCGGCCAGGAACCGACGTCGATCACCGCCTGCGTTCCTTCGGGCAGGACGCGGGGAATGTTTTCCGTGAAGCCGCCGCCGGTGATGTGGGCCATCGCCTTGATCTCGAAAGACTGGAGCAGCGAAAGGATCGGCTTGACGTAAATCCGGGTCGGCGTCAGCAGCTCTTCCCCCAGCGTTTTGCCGAGCGCGTCCACGTGGTCGTGCAGCGACATTCCCCGATCCGCCAGCAGCACTTTGCGCACGAGGGAAAAGCCGTTGCTGTGCACGCCGCTGGAGGCGAGCCCCACCAGCACGTCGCCCGGCTGCACACCAGCACCGGTAATCAGCTTCTCTTCGTCCGCGACACCGACGGTAAACCCGGCGATGTCGTACTCGCCTTCCGCGTACATGCCCGGCATTTCCGCCGTCTCGCCGCCGATCAGCGAGCAGCCGGCCTGGGCGCAGCCGTCGGCGATGCCCTTGACGATCGCCTCGATCTTTTCCGGAATCACTTTGTCGCAGGCCAGGTAATCGAGGAAAAAGAGCGGTTCCGCTCCCTGCACGACCACGTCGTTGACGCACATCGCCACGGCGTCGATGCCGATCGTGTCGTGTTTGTCCATGGCAAACGCGAGCTTTAGCTTGGTGCCCACGCCGTCCGTGCCGGAGACGAGCACCGGTTTTTTGTACCGGGACGCATCCAGGCGAAACAGCGCGCCAAATCCGCCCAAATCGGTCAGCACTTCGGGACGGAACGTCCGCTTCACATGCTTTTTCATCCGCTCTACCGCTTCGTTGCCCGCCTCGATGTCGACGCCTGCTTGCTTGTATGCTTCGCTCATGGTTTCTCCCCTCTTAACACTTGTCTGCCGGCAGTGCCGCCTCAAATTCGATCTCCGTGGGATACTGGCCGGTGAAGCAGGCCAGGCAGTGGCCTTTGTTGGGAGCCGCGTCCGTGCGGCCGATCGCTTCGATCATGCCCTCCACCGACAAAAACGCCAGCGAGTCCGCGCCGATGATGCGGCGAATCTCTTCGACCGTTTTGGTGGAGGCGATCAGTTCGTCCCGGGTGGACGTGTCGATGCCGTAGAAGCAGGGATTCTTCACCGGCGGCGAACTGACCCGCACGTGCACTTCCCGGGCCCCCGCTTCGCGCAGCATGCGGACGATGCGGCTGCTGGTGGTGCCGCGGACGATCGAGTCGTCGATCATCACCACCCGCTTGCCTTCCACCACCTTGCGCACGGCAGACAGCTTCAGGTGAACGGCGCGTTCCCGCAACTCCTGCGTCGGCTGGATAAAGGTGCGTCCCACGTAGCGGTTCTTGATCAACCCGATCTCGTAGGGGATGCCGGTCGCCTCCGCGAAGCCGATGGCCGCCGAGATGCTGGAATCGGGCACGCCCGTCACCACGTCGGCCTCCACCGGCGCCTCCAGCGCGAGCTGCTTGCCCAGCCGCTTGCGGGCCATGTGCACGTTGATCCCGTCGATGTCGCTGTCCGGCCGGGCGAAGTAGATGTACTCAAACGTGCAGATGGAGCGGACGGTTTTGTCCGTAAACGTCGTCTCGCGGATGCCGTCCTCGTCGATGACGATCAGCTCGCCCGGCTGGACGTCGCGCCAATACTCGGCGCCGATGATGTCAAAAGCGCACGTCTCGGATGCCACGCAGACGGCGTCGCCCAGACGGCCGAGGGACAGCGGACGCAGCCCGTTCGGGTCGAGCGCGATGATGAGCTGCCGCTCGTTCATCACCAAGAGCGCGTATGCCCCCTTGATGTGCTGTAGCGCTTCCTTGACCGCTTCCGCCAGGTCCCGGCTTTGCGAACGGGCGATCAGGTGGGCGATCACTTCGGTGTCGCTCGTCGTCTGGAAAATGGAGCCCTTGGCCTCCAGCTCTTTTCGCAGCACGGAGGCGTTGACCAGGTTGCCGTTGTGGGCGACGGCCATGCTGCCGTGGGCGTAGCGGAAAAAGAGCGGCTGCGCGTTTTCGATCTTGCTCGCCCCGGCCGTGGTGTAGCGCGTGTGGCCGATGGCGATGTGGCCGCGAAACTTCTCCAGGTCGCCCTTGCCAAACGCCTCCGATACCAGCCCCATGCCGCGGTGTTTGTACCACTTTTCGCCGTCGGAGGCGCAGATGCCCGCGCTCTCCTGGCCGCGGTGCTGCAGGGCGTGCAGCCCCAGGTAGGTCAGCGGGGCCGCTTCCCCGTGGTTGTAGATGCCAAAGACGCCGCACTCTTCGTTCAGTTTGTCCCAGATCAACCGATCAAACATGGAATCGCATCCTTCCAAGCGGCTTTCAAGTCGGCAAGCGGCGCATGGATGACTTCCGTTTCGTTGACGTTCACCACCAGTCGCTCGCCGCCGGTCGTTCCGATCACCTGTGCCGGCACACCCCGTGCCTTTGCCAGCGCCAGAACGGCGTCCGTTTGTTCCTGCGCGACGCTGAGCAGAATGCGCGACTGCGACTCGCTGAACAGCAGCACGTCGCTGCGCAGGTCGGACTGCAGCGAGACGGCTGCGCCGATCCCGTTGCCGAAGCACGATTCCGCCAGCGCGACGCCGAGTCCTCCTTCCGACAGGTCGTGCGCCGATTTCACCAGCCCCTGGCGGATGGCGTCGAGCACCAGCTTCTGCACAGCCGCTTCCTTGGCCAGGTCAAGCTGCGGCGGTCGGCCGGAGATGGAGCCGGTCGCCCACTTTTGATACTCGCTGCCGCCCAGTTCGGCGTAGGTCTCGCCGAGGAGAATGATGGCGTCCCCTTCGGCCTGGAAATCCTGGGTGGTGATGTGGTCGACGTCCGCGATCAGGCCGACCATGCCGACGGTCGGCGTCGGGTAGATGGCGTCGCCGCTGCGTTCGTTGTAAAACGACACGTTGCCGCCGATGACCGGCGTATTCAGCGCGAGGCAGGCTTCGCTCATGCCGTCGACCGCTTTTTCAAACTGCCAGAACACCTCCGGCTTCTCGGGGTTGCCGAAGTTGAGGCAGTCGGTGATCGCCAGCGGCTCCGCGCCGGAGCAGACCACGTTGCGCGCCGCTTCGGCCACGGCGATCGCGCCGCCCACCTGCGGGTCGAGGTAGACGTAACGGCCGTTGCAGTCCGTGCTCATCGCCAGTGCCTTGCGGGTGCCGCGGATCATCACCACGGCCGCGTCCGACCCCGGTTTGACCGCCGTGTTGGCGCGGACGATGTGGTCGTACTGCTCGTACACCCACGCCTTGTTGGCCACGGTCGGCTGGGCCAGCAGGGCTTTCAGGGTTTCGTTGACGTCGGCCGGCTCGGGGATGGCGGCCACCGGATCGACGTTGGCGTTCGCTTCGTAGTACGCGGGTACGGCCGACGGTCTGTAGTAGACCGGAGCGTCGTCCGCCAGGGTCTTCACCGGCACTTCCGCCACCACTTCGCCGTGGTGCAGCAGGCGCAGCATGCCGTCGTCCGTCACGCGGCCGACGACCGCCGAAGCCAGGCCCCACTTGTCAAAAATGGCGATCGCTTCCGCCTCCTTGCCCTTTTCCACGACGACCAGCATGCGCTCCTGGGATTCGGAGAGCATCATCTCGTAGGCGGACATGCCCGCCTCCCGCTGCGGCACCAGGTCGAGGTTCATCTCGATGCCGTTGCCCGCCTTGGAGGCCATCTCCGCACTGGAGCAGGTGAGACCGGCCGCGCCCATGTCCTGGATGCCGACGACGATGCCGGTGTCGATCAGCTCTAGGCAGGCTTCCAGCAGCAGTTTTTCCATGAACGGGTCGCCCACCTGCACGGCCGGCCGCTTTTTCTCCGACTCGTCGTTCAATTCCTCGGAGGCGAACGTCGCGCCGTGGATGCCGTCCCGGCCGGTGCTGGCGCCCACGTAGATGACCGGGTTGCCGACGCCGGTCGCCACCCCTTTTTGAATCTTGTCGTGGTCAATCAGGCCGACGCACATCGCGTTCACCAGCGGGTTGCCCTCGTAGGTGGCGTCAAAGTTCACTTCCCCGCCCACGGTCGGGATGCCGATGCAGTTGCCGTAGCCGGCGATGCCCGCCACCACGTTTTCAAACAGGTATTTCACGCGCGGCGAGGTCAGTTCCCCGAAGCGCAGCGAGTTCAGGAGCGCCACCGGACGGGCGCCCATCGAAAAGACGTCGCGGATGATGCCGCCCACCCCGGTCGCCGCCCCTTGGTACGGCTCGATGGCGGAGGGGTGGTTGTGGCTTTCGATCTTGAAGACGACGGCCTGGTTGTCGCCGATGTCGACGATCCCGGCGCCTTCGCCCGGTCCCTGCAGCACGCGCGGCCCGCTGGTCGGGAAGCGGCGCAGCACCGGCTTGGAGTTCTTGTACGAGCAGTGCTCCGACCACATCACGCTGTAGAGTCCCGTCTCTGTCCAGTTCGGCTTTCGGCCGAGGATGTCCACGACGCGCTGATACTCTTCGTCAGTCAGGCCGATCTCCCGGTACAGGCGCTGATCGGCGATTTGGTCGGCGGTCGGTTCGTTACGAGTGAGCTGTGACACTGTTGCGTTCCCTCCATGTCTTCAGAATCGAGGTAAACAGGCGCCGTCCGTCGGCGGAACTCATCCATTCGTGCACGGCCCGCTCCGGGTGGGGCATCATGCCGAGCACGTTGCCCCGTTCGCTGCAGATGCCGGCGATGTCGTCCAATGAGCCGTTCGGGTTTTCCCCTTCGTAGCGGAAGACGATCTGGTTGTTGGCCCGAAGCCGCGCCAGCGTCTCGTCGTCGCAGTAGTAGTTGCCTTCGCCGTGGGCGATCGGGATGCGGATGACTTCACCCGCCGCGTAGTCGCGGGTAAACGGCGTGTCGTTGTTGACCACGCGCAGCGGCGACAGCTTGCAGCGGAACTTGAGCGAACGGTTGCGGAGCAGGGCGCCCGGCAGCAGACCGACTTCGGTCAGGATCTGGAAGCCGTTGCAGATGCCCATCACCAGCTTGCCTTCCTCCGCTGCCTTGACCACCTGCTCCATCACCGGCGAAAACCGGGCGACCGCGCCGCAGCGCAGGTAGTCGCCGTAGGAAAAGCCGCCCGGCAGCAGGATGACATCGTAGGCGGAGAGGTCGGTCTGGGCGTGCCAGACGTAGTCCACCGGCACTCCCATCACGTCTTCAACGGCGTTGTACAAGTCGATGTCGGCGTTGGACCCGGGAAAGACGATTACGGCTACTCGCATGGCTCAGCCCTCCACGATGTCGAAGCGGTAGTCTTCAATCACGGTGTTGGCCAGCAGTTTTTCGCACATCGCGCGGACGCGCTCCTCCGCCTGCGCCCGGTCGGCCGTGTCCAGTTCCAGCTCCATGTACTTGCCGATACGCACGTCTTTCACTTCGTCAAATCCGAGGGTGTGCAGCGCTCCCTTGACCGCGTGTCCTTGCGGGTCGAGTACGCTTTGGCGCAGCGTCACGTATACAACAGCTTTACACATGTGCTTCTCCTCCCAATCGTTTCAGCATTTCCCGATACGCTTCTTCCACATGGCCGAGATCGCGGCGGAAGCGGTCCTTGTCCAGCTTCTCCATCGTCTCGGCATCCCAGAACCGGCACGTGTCCGGCGATATTTCATCCGCCAGGAGAATCTCTCCCTCCGGCGTGCGTCCAAACTCCAGCTTAAAGTCGACGAGAATCACGCCGCGCTTGCGCAGGTAGCCCTGCAGGACCTCGTTTACCTGCAGGCCGATTCGCTCCAGCACGGCCAGTTCGTCTTCGCCGGCGACTCCGAGCACCTTGATATGAGAGTAGTTGACCAGCGGATCGCCCAGTGCGTCGTCTTTATAGTAAAACTCCACGACCGGGTGCGGCAGGACCGTCCCCTCCGCCAATCCCAACCGCTTGGCCAGGGAACCGGCCGCGATGTTGCGGACGACCACTTCCAGCGGAATGATCTCCACTTTGCGGACCAACTGCTCCGTGGGCGACAGCAGGCGGATAAAGTGGTTGTCGATGCCCCGCTCTTTCAACAGTGAGAAAAAGATGGCGGTGATGCGGTTGTTCAGCTCACCTTTTCCGGCGATGGTGCCTTTCTTTTCCCCGTTGAACGCGGTGGCGTCGTCCTTGTACTCCACCCAGTATTGATCGGCTAAAGACGTACGATAGATGCGCTTTGCCTTGCCTTCATAGAGTTGTTCCCGTTTTTCCACTTCCGGAGTCACCTTCCCCGATCAAAAGGTTGCGTAACGCTTAATATTCACGAACATTTCAACTCCATTAAAACATAATCATACGCATTTATCAACGAAAATGAGCAGATTAACCTTCGACAAATGTTCGGGAATTTATGTAATATCCCTCGAGTTGACGATTACATCATTCGGCAAACAATCATGTGTGCCTTATTCTTTCCCTATGCGGGGACTTTCGGACTGCGCTCCGCCCTGCAGAGATAAGTGGGGCCAATCAGCGGCTGCCTGTCGCAGTAAAAGAGAAAAAGTCCGGATGCCCGGACTCTACAGGTACAATACGTGATGAAACTGGAAGAATCGTTTACGTTTACGCTTGCGCTTCAATCCCTGTCAGCCGAATGATTCCGGCTCATGTCGTTTACGCGCATAAACGCATGCAGACAAGCCCTTCTTTTCACAAGAAGGGCGTTGTGTTCACTCCGGCTCCAACCGCTCTTCGCGCATCTCGGCAATGGACTTCGCGTCACGGTGTTCTAGCGCTTCGCCGTACTGCAGCGGCTGTCTGATCTCCACCATCGGAGCGGCGTTTTCGTTTTCCAGCGGGCTCATCTCGGCAGGATCGCCGACATTTCGCATGGCGGGCGGAAACCGGTTTTCCGCAGTCATCCGCAGTCCCCTCCAGTCTTCATGGAATGCTGTTACGATGTAGGATGGCCAGCTTGCCGAAAAAAAATCCCGGAGATCCCTGTTTGCCACAGCCCACATGTATCCATTTTGCCGTCGCATCCCCGGCTCCTGAACGCATACCCTTATCCAGAAAAACCTCTCTCTCACGATGCATCGCCCTTCCCCGTCCTGCAGGGATAGGGAAACGCGCCGCAGCATGAGAGCCGTTGGGCGAATGCGCTCGGACTGCGGCGGCTTTCCTTTTTTGTGCTACACTGGTAGAGGGTAAATTTTTCAGGGAAAGGATGAGTCCGCATGTTTCCGTTTGAGGTGTTATTCCCGACCCGGATCTTCTTCGGCACCGGCGAAATCGCCCGGTTGGGGCGGGAAGCGAAAGCGCTCGGCCGCAAAGCGCTGCTCGTCACCGGCGGCCGTTCGTCCAAAAGGACCGGTCTGTTGGACCGCGTTCAGTCGCTGCTGGCGGAAGAACAAGTGGAGTACGTGCTGTTTGACAAGATAGAACCCAACCCGCGCACCACCACCGTGGACGAAGGAGCGGCGCTCGCCCGCGAACACGGATGCGACTTTGTAATCGCGCTCGGCGGCGGCTCGGTGATGGACGCCTCCAAAGCGATTGCGGCGGTGGCTCTCTCCGGCCGGCCGATCTACGATTACCTGCGCGGCAATCCCAGCGGCACGGCCAAAGAGCTGGTGCCCGTACAGGAAGCGCTCCCCCTGCTGACCGTGCCCACCGTGGCGGCGACCGGGTCGGAGGCGAACAACATCAGCGTGCTGACCCACTGGGAAAGCCACGAAAAATCGTCGATCAACGGCCCGGGGCTGTATCCAAAGGTGGCGATCCTCGATCCGGCGCTTACCTACACGGTGCCGCCACACGTCACCGCGGAAGCGTGCGCCGACATCTTCGCCCACCTGTTCGAATCGTACCTGATCAGCGCGGAAGGCACGCATGTGCAGGACGGCTTTACGGAGACGCTGATCCGACTGGTTGTGGAACACTCGCTTACGGCCATCCGCCAGCCCGATCACGAGGAAGCGCGCGCCACCCTGCTGTGGACGAGTACGCTGGCGATCAGCCCGTTTACCCTGTCGGGGCGCGGAGCCGGCTATCCGCTGCACGGCGTGGAGCACCCGCTGAGCGGCTATTACGACATGGCCCACGGGCGGGGATTGGCCATGTTGTCCCTGCCGTACTTTGAACAAGTGATTCTGCCCGACCGCCCGGAACGGCTGGCCCGCATGGGGCGTCAGTGCTTCGGGGTCACGGAGGCGGACGACCAAGCCGCCGCACGGGCTGCGATCCAGGCCGTCCGCAGCTGGTACGAAGCGATGGGCATCACACAGCGCCTCTCCGACTTTGGCGTCACGCGCGACGCCCTGCCGGAGCTGGCGCGGGAAGCGGTGCGCATCGGCGGACGGGGCGCCGGCCACCTGGCAAGCTCCCGGCCGCTGCATGAGCAGGATGTCATCGCCATCTACGAGGCGTGCCTGTGACTCCCGTGCGCAGCGGCCCGCCTCTCCTCCCGGACGCCGGCCTGTCCGGACGTTCGGGACGGCTGGGCCCGCTGTGAGCCCATCCAATCAGCAGGGGCAGCCTGAAACATACGGCTCCGCCATGCATGTGGCGGAGCTTGGTTGCATGTGTGCGGCGAAAAATCTATACTTGCAGATATAGTAAAAAAATTTTTACTAATGGAGGGTTCCAAACGATGGCAGATCCACGGATTAACGAACTGGCCAGCCGTCTCATCCGCTATTCGCTCAATTTGCAAAAAGGGGAAAAAGTGCTGATCGAAAATACCGGCCTGCAGGTGCCGCTGGTGCGGGCTCTCGTCCGCGAGGCGTTTGCCGTAGGCGCCCTCCCGCTGGTGACGCTGAAGGATCAGGAAGTGCTGCGGGCACTGATCCAGGGGACCAGCGAGGAGCACATGGAACTGTTCGCCAAGCACGAGCTGGCGCGCATGCAGGACGTCGACGCGTACATCGCGGTGCGCGCGTTTGAGAACATCAACGAGTTTTCCGACATCCCCGAAGAAAAGATGGGCCTCTACTCCCGCATTTTCTACAAACAGGTACACTTCGGCGAGCGAATCCCGAAAAAGCGCTGGGTCGTGCTGCGCTATCCCAACAAATCGATGGCGCAGTTGTCCAACATGAGTCTGGAAGGCTTTGAAGACTTCTACTTCTCCGTCTGCAACCTGGACTACGCGAAAATGTCCAAGGCGATGGACCCGCTCAAGGAACTGATGGAAAGGACCGACCGCGTCCGCATCGTCGGCCCGAAAACCGACCTGCGCTTCTCCATTAAAGGGATCCCGGCAATCAAGTGCGACGGCAAGCGGAACATCCCGGACGGCGAAGTGTACACCGCGCCGGTTCGCGACTCCGTGGAAGGCACGATTTACTTCAACACGCCGACCAACTACCACAGCACCTCGTTTACCGACGTGCAGCTTACGTTCAAGGAAGGCAAAATCGTCGAGGCGACCAGTTCCAACACCAAAGTGCTGAACGAAATCCTCGATACGGACGAAGGCGCCCGCTACATCGGCGAATTTGCCATCGGCTTCAACCCGCACATCCTGCATCCGATGCAGGACATCCTGTTCGACGAAAAAATCGCCGGCAGCTTCCACTTCACGCCGGGCAACGCCTACGACGTGGCCGACAACGGCAACCGCTCCTCCATCCACTGGGACATGGTGCAGATCCAGCGTCCGGAGTACGGCGGCGGCGAGATCTGGTTCGACGACGTCCTGATCCGCAAAGACGGCCGGTTTGTCCTGCCGGAACTGGAAGGGCTCAATCCGGAGAATTTGGTGTAAGCGTGTGAAAAAGGGCGTATGACCACGTATACGCACTCAAGAATAGGCTGAATCGCGAAGATCCGTTTACCGTTATATATGTGGTAGAACTGGAATAAACGCATAAGACCGCGGGTGCGCCTACACCTACGGTCTGCACAATAGACGTTCCCACAAGGGGACGGCTCGATTGCTGGAGAAGTAGATCACTGAGTTGCAGAGCGCAAGGGTGATCTGCTTCTTTTTTACGCCTCCTGTTTTTTTCGAGCAGGGGGCGTGTTTTTTCCGACGTAACCCCAAGCACTTCCCCCGTTACTGCCTCTCGGTTGGGAATACGAAGCTGTTGGTCTCCTGATCCCATCCAATGCCATGCTTCGGATGGGATTGGCATCCAACCCCAAACTTCACCCACTTTACATCTGGGACTCACTTATGTGGATACCCACCCATAATCCAGGAAAACGGAATTTTCCCGCAGATTACGGCCTTAATTACCATGGTGTCACAATTGTCCAGGATGGTGGCGCTGCTCTCCTCAGGGACATCTGTCTTTCCTGGTGCACCCTGTTCTCCCTTGCTCCACAGACCTTTCAGCTTAAAGGTGCATACACTCACTCAAGCAGCGAAAGAATTGAGGAAGGTGGTTATGAAAAAATACGATGCGATAGGACTGAATTAACTAAGCTACTAAAAGATTTAGCAAACCTCGCTGATAGAGCTTTAACAGATGGTTACTGTATTTTGCACATAGGAATTTAACATATTGAGCATTTTGTAATTACCTGCGTCTGATTCATCCAGATTCCTCCTTGTCACACATAATGTTGTGTTAAACCCTTCATATATATGGTATAATCCCCTAATAATTGGTTAGGAGGTATCAATTTGAAAGTTATACGAAAAAATCCAGACAATGTAGCACCTCCGATTGGAGTTTATACACATCTTTCAATTATCCCAAGAGATGCGGATTTACTCGTTCTGTCCGGGCAGGTTGGAACAGACTTGGATGGAAATATACCAGAAAATGTTGAAGAACAACTAAGAAACGCATTTAACAATGTGACGCGTATTTTAAGTAGTGAAGGTGTAACGTGTGAAGGAATAATCAAAATAAATATTTGGCTAACGGAAACAATTGATCGGGAGAAATTTCTGGCGTTGTGGAACGAATTCCATGACGGGAATCCACCTGCAACGACCATGGCCTATGTTTCAGCTTTAGCTCAACCCCACATAAAGGTTGAAGTGGAAGCATGGGCAGCACGCTGATGAATCGGCGGCTTGATGCCGCCTACATTGGTGTCTCCTTCGAGAAACCGTCGAACTGCTTCGTCTTCCTGGCGGTCACTCTACTTCCCGTATACACGGCCGGTTTAAATTGCACCAGTTCTTTACGCCATATATCGTCCACGTCGCGATGCCAGCCTATCAGCAGATTCGGTACGTCGGCTTCAAGCAGGTTCTTGGTGTATCGAGCAACATTGGTCGCTTTGGAAACGCCGGTGGCGTGCCGCATAAGCAGGTCGAGCTCCCTGCCAGCGCGACCGCGCTCCATGAACGTGCCCATCGTTGTCTTGATCGCTAACCTCGATACAAGTACATGGTCACGAGCCTTGCGCATCCTTCCATTATTTTTCATTTATGATATGATTTTCTTTGTGAATGCACCAGATGTCGAAGCTCACGCATAACCCGGTAAAGGAGAGGGCAACCCGTGCTGCTGTTTGAAGGTTCACCGTTTTACATAGGAATGGCTGTCATCTTGCTGTCTATGTTGATTCTGAAGGTTGCCCGGAAAAAGAGGTACCCCTTTTTGCTGTTCTATTTTGTCTTTTGCGTCTACGTGCTGCATGTCCTCAAGTATACGTTGTTTCCCATTCCCGTTGATCCTCGCGTAATTGCGATACACGCCGGACCCACCATCGATTTTTCAAAAGGAATCAACCTGATTCCGTTCAGCGACAGCTCCATGCGGAATGGATTTGATCGCGAAATGTTGCTGAACGTGCTGCTGACGATCCCTTTCGGATTCGGCATTCCTTTTCTTACGCGCATTCATCTGAAAAAATTGGTTCTTGTCGGTTTGACAGTGGGGGTCACCATTGAACTGTTGCAGTTGTTTCTTTCGCTCATGCTAGGGTTTCCGTATCGGTACGTGGATATCAATGACGTTATCCACAACTTCACGGGCGTACTGTTCGGCTTTCTGCTGTTCAAGATATTTGCCTGGCTGTTTACCGTTTCGGTGGAAAGGGTAAAGCTCCCGCCGAATGCGCTGCTTGCATACATGCATGAAGTCTGTTCGCGTTCAGGCACAAACACGCGGAAAGAGAACGCTGACAGCTCGTCCATCGATTGCTGATGCATGAGCTAGGTCACAACGTCAAAGACAGGAGGGTACTTCACTTTGCCGCTACGATCGTTCAGCGAGCCCTTCTTGATTTCATAGACCATGAACACTTCATCAGGTACCGGGAATGGCGGCTCAATTCCTTTGGTCTTTGCAGGTTGAAAACCGAACCTGGGGTAATAGTTCGTTTTCTCTTTGGAAAGCTAGCGTATGCACGTCTCTTATGGCAGCCGCATCCCCATGTTGTTCTGGTCGAATGGTGAACAAGTGAATGACTCCCCTTTACATGATTCGTTTATCGAGCAACTTCCATTTTATCCCTGTTTTAGAGAATACACAATTTACTTGTTTTTTCTGCTGCGAACATTACAACTTCGTAAGAAAACGGAAAGGAAAATCGATTTGCGAAACCGCCCGTCCCTGCTACGATAGTGGAGGATCATGACTGTCGAGCTTGGAGGAACACCGGTATGAAAAAATGGCGGAGACTAGTGGTTTCCCTGGTCGTCATCCTGGCGGCCGGATGCGCTGATTCGCCCGATGACGTACAGGGCCTGACAAAGGAGGAAGCGGCCTACATCGCGCAGACAGCCGTCAGGCAGTATTTTCACGTGGACGTCGACACCCGCGAGCGGAACATCACGCTGGAAGACCCGGCTGAGAGGGCCGAAGACGGCGCGTGGTCGCCCATATACAGAGGGGTGCCCGTTCACGCCATCCTGACCCGGGAGGCGCAAGCGGGCGAGATCGCGGGGGTTCACGCCGTCATCGACCCCAAAACCAGGCAGGTGCTCTCCCTGTCCATCGACGTCATCGGACCGGACGGGCAGCAGAGGACCAGCAGCCTGAACGAAGCGGAGCTGGAGCGAAAAGCAGCGGAATTCGTACGCACCGAAAAGCTGCTGACTCCCTCTGCCATCCGGTTCGTCAGGGCGTCGGCTGACGACCCGGAGACGAGCAGGCGCTTCTTCTATTACACCGACGGCCTGAAAACCATCGCGGTCGGCGTCGACACCGCGCTCAACCAGGTGGTGACCTTCGCCTACGATTAACGGCTGAACGGGCTGCGCTCACCTGGCCGGATTCCGCTCCAGCCGCCCGATCAGCACGCACGCGCAGAAACCCGCCGCGCCGTACACCATCCACGGCCACACCTCGCCGCCCTGGTCCATCAACCAGGCGCCGGCGTAATTGCCCACCGTTCCGCCCACTGCCCAGGACAGGCTTGTACATCCCGAAGTACGCGCCCGCATCCTCGCCTTCCGTAAAATCGGCAATGGCCAGGTCGGAGCCGGGCAGCACCATGGTCTCCCCCAGGGTAAACAGCAGCATGCAGAGCAGCAGCCAGACGAGCGGCGCGCCGGGAACCAGCGGCACGAGACAGAAGCTGAGCCCCAGCCACCAGAGGCCGGTTCGCACCACCTGCAGCGGAGGCCGCCGCTCGATAAAGCGGCGCAAAAGAAACATCAGCACGACACCAGACGTCCCGTTGACCACGAACAGCGCGCTGACCCACCGCTCCTCCCCGCTGATCCGCATCATTTCCAGCGGAAACGAAACGGACAACTGCGTGTATATCGCCCAAAACAGGACCATGATGCAGGTGAACCGCACGAATCGGCTGTCTCCCCACAGGCGGCTCATGCTTTCCCGCACGCGTTTTTCCGTCCGGACTGTCCAGTAATGGCGGCGGTAATACCAGAGCAGGGCGGCCATGACAAAAAAGACGACGCCTCCCCAGTAAAACGGCAGGGTGGGGTCGACGGCAATCAGCGCGGCGCCGGCCAGCGGACCCAGCACCGCGCCCGCATTCAGCGCCTGATTGTACAGCGTAAACGCCCGCTTTCGCTGCCGCTCCGGCTGCCCGGCAAACACGGCGCTGACCGACGGATCGTACCAGGCGCTGCCGATCCCCACGAACGCGGAGGCGGCAAAGACCCAGCCAAACCAGCCGCTCTGCGCCAGGCCGACAAACCCCAGCCCCCGCAGCAGCACGCCCGTCACCAGGTTGCGGCTGTGGCTGAGCCGGTCGCCGACCATTCCCGTCGCGAGCGGCAGCAGCCGCGCGCACAGGAGCTGCACCGTCAGCACGCTGCCCACCTGCCAGGCGGACAAGTGCAGGGTGTGCGTCAGGTAGACCGCCAAAAACGGCACGACGGCAAAACTGCCGACATTCATCAAAAACGTGGCGGCGAGCAGGACGCGGACCGGTGTGCCCAACCGCTCCTGCTGCCGTTCCGTTGCGTGTGCCTCCATCCCTCTCCCCTCCTTTCTGGTTCCATTATCCAGGGAGAGGGCTCATGATTACAAATCACTTGATTTTATAAAAGTCATGACAAATAATCATGATATGGAACTGAAGGATCTGGAGACGTTTGTCACTGTCGTCAAGTGCGGAAGCATCACCTGCGCCGCCGACGTGCTGCACGTCACGCAGCCGGGCGTCAGCCGGCGCATTGACCGCCTGGAGAACGCGCTGGGCTGCACGTTGTTCGAGCGCGTCGGCAATCACCTGCTGTTGACCAAGGAGGGAAAAACGCTGCTGCCTCACGCCGAGACCGTTTTGGGCAGCGTCCGCGACCTGCGGGCGGCCGTGGACGCGGAAAAAGGCGGATGGACGACCGCCTGCATCGCCATGTCCGCCACCTTGGCGGAAACGCCGTTTACCGACAGGCTGAAAGAGCTGCGCGACCGCTTTCCCGCTCTGCGCCAACTGCACATCAAAATGGTCGGAAGCGCGGAGGTGAGCGAACTCGTCGCCGCAGGAGAAGCGGACGTGGGCTTCCGCTTCTTCCGGGACAAGGACGAGCGGCTCGAATACGTGCCGCTGGGCGAAGAACCGCTGGTGGTGATCCGGGCAGCGCACAGCCGTTGGTTTCCCGGCGAGGACGGCGGCGGAGAACCGCTCGCCCCGCTCTGCCTGAACGACATCCCGTGGATTGCCTTCCCGGCGCGAAAAGGCCCTTCCTCGCACATCACCGCGATGCTGGACCAATGGATCGAGGAGACGGGCATCCGGCCCGGGCTGCGGATCGACGCCGACTGTTTGGCTGCGCAGCAAAAACTGGTCCAGGCCGATTTCGGCATCGCCCTGCAGCCTGCCTCCAGCGTGCAGGAAGCGGTCGAACGGGGAAAGCTGCGGCTCGTCCCTCTGCCCGCCTTTCGCCTCACCCTGCCGATCTGTGCCGTGTACCGGAAAACGGCACCTCTTCGGGACATGCTTCAAAACGTGATCCGGTTGTTTCAGAAGCAGCCGGAATGACAGGCTTTCGCTCATGTTCGCTCATGTTCAAGGAGGCGGATCCTCCCCCTCCGACGCTGTCCGCTTCCTTGCACAGGGCGCCGCCTTTCACTACCGTCATCGTTCTGGTCTGGCGTCATACCAGTATCGAAAATAAGCGACTTGCTCATCTGACGTAAACGTCCATTGATCCCATACGCTGTGCTCTTCATTGGTCTCTTTGGCAATCACCGGACGGTATTCACCTGGCTGGAGAATGGTTTCAAGAGACTCAATGTGGCCCAATGGTTCCTTTCGGGCATTAAACACTTCAATCTTCAGTTGTACGTGCATCGGCTGATTCGTATAATTTTTCACCATAAACAGATTGCGGTAATCTTGATCGGAACAGTTCCGCCAACATGGTCTCGGGGCGGAAAACACCAGTTCAACACGAATCTTGCCATCCCTGATGTTCTCCTCCTTCTCAAACACTTTCGCCGCGCGATTCAACAGGTTTGCATATTCCCATTTGCCGCCCACAGGAAAAAGGAAAAAACAGAGAACAGACACGTGTGCGAAAAGAGCCAGCAGGAACAAGGAAACCGCTTTTGTATTGCGAACCGATTTTGGGGTTTTAAAGTGGGCAATGATTACAGATAACAGAAAAAAAACGCCCATCAGAAAAAGGACGACAATAGCAACCGCCGATTCCTGTAAGGAAAGAAAAAAAGGAAATCCATAAACGGAATGGAAATACCAATGAACTGCAAAAACGATCCCCACCATGGCAATGTACGAGAGCAGGCCGATGCGTTTCAATACACGCGACGATCGCATAAAACCAAAAACCAGAAGCAGTAGTGGAACTGATGAAAACAGGCAGACAATAAACATTTCCATATGACCATCTCCGTTATTGTGTTTGAGAACTGTATTGGATGTACTTGCGCCTGTCGATGCGGACCGCATCCGCTTCCGACAGCGCGTCCCGCTTCCACTTTTCCCCCTTCTCCGCAATCCCCCGGGCTCTCTCCAGCTCTGCCTGGAACTGCTCCTGATTCGTCACGTTTGCGTACAACCCTTCGGCCGCCTGGGCAATTTGCTTGAGCTGTTTCTTCCCATCGGCATTGACGTCGAACCCGATGACGTTCAGAAGAGGCATGATATGCGACCGGGAAAGCTCTTTGGCCGGGGCGATCGGATCGCCGTCGCACGTCTCGATCCCGTCACTGACCAGATCGATCACATTCTCCACTGTTGTAACCGACGCCCCCTCCCGCCGAATGGAGAACGTGCTTGGCGGCAGCCAGCGCATCGCCTTTATTTTGCGTGATCGCGTATACTTGGGCCGCTTCATTGGCTGCCGACTGCGCGACGATGACACACATGCCCGCTTCCCTCCTCCCTCGATCACACTGTTTCTAGCGTTGGCTGGACTAGGTTGACCCATGTTTCTTTTTGACGAAATTCAGGTGATTTCTCTTGATAAACGGCAGTGCGACCGCAAGAATCAGCAGCTCGAAGGGAAGATCCTTCCGGAAAATTGCCAGCAAAACGGTGGCGGGTACGATAAACGCGTAAAAGTAGATCATCATGAACTTCCAAAATCGCTGCCAGTTATGTACCTGCTTGGACATGCTACACACCTTCCATCCGCAATTGTTGGAGCATCATCGTTTCGCTTCCTTTCGACGAGGTTGTTCCATGGCCGACTGCTCCATATACGGGAAGAGAACCCAGGCTGCAATGAGACCGTACGGAATCCGCTCACCCAAAACCATGAAGAGACAAGAGAGCGGCAGGCAAATGCCATATACAAAGATCCCCAAAACGTTCAAGAACCGCTGCATCTTTTCTTCTTTTCCCGTCAAGACATCCCTCTCCTTTCATCTGGCGGATCGCGCCGAATCATATGACCATCTCTGTTACCATGCTTGAGAACTATACTGGAAAGATACGTTCAACAAATCCAAAAGTTTCCTTCAAACATGGCCAACCTGCTTCACTCCCCTCGGTATTTCTGCTCGATTTCCCCCCTCATCTCTTCATACGATTTCTCTGTCAGGTTCAACAGATAGGCCGTCAGCTCTTCCTTCGACCGGGTGACCAACGCCTCCCGCTCCTGCCGCATCCGGGTCAGGTACGTTTTTGCCTGGCTGCCGATCTTCCCGGTGGCGGCCAAATACTCGATCGCCGCCCCCACGTTCAGACTTTCCCGCCAGTTCTTTTCATACCAATCCCGGTCGTACCGGTCGATCCACTTGCGCCTGTCGATGCGGACCGCATCCGCTTCCGACAGCGCGTCCCGCTTCCACTTTTCCCACTTCTCCGCAATCTCCCGGGCTCTCTCCAGCTCTGCCTGGAACTGCTCCTGATTCGTCACGTTTGCGTACAACCCTTCGGCCGCCTGGGCAATTTGCTTGAGCTGTTTCT
>NZ_VKJN01000018.1:0-71946 GCF_007197875.1 Brevibacillus sp. LEMMJ03
CGACTTGCATGTATTAGGCACGCCGCCAGCGTTCGTCCTGAGCCAGGATCAAACTCTCCAATAAAGTTGAGTTGAATCATTAGCTTCAAGAAAAAGAATTGCTAGGCTCGTTCAACGCTTTCGCTGTTCAGTTTTCAAGGAGCATTTCGAGTTGGTCAGCCGCCCGATCATCAGCGGCGACAATTCAATACTATATCAGGTGTCTCACAAGAAGTCAAGAGTTTTTTTATCAATCGATGTTCTTGATTTCTTGCGTGTTCGCCTCTCGTTTGAAGCGACAAGAAGTATAGTAACACGTTTGCTGGATGAACGCAATAGGAAAATTTATAAATACATCACTTTTTTCGTCCTTAATAAAAAACGTCTGCCCCGTGCCCCGAAAACATGGCTCCGTCAAGCTTTTCTGTTACAGCCTGGCCAGCACGCAAGATCGACCCGCATGGGATCGGACGGTTGGTTTCTTCCGACTCGACCGCCACACAAACAAAGGAACGGATCTCTCCGTTCCTCAGTGTCTAACACTTTATCACCTTGACAATGGACAAGTGACGCGATTCCGCCAAGTTGATGATCCGCCCGCCCGTTTCCACCATGGGACGTGTCGGTTGGCTGCGGTCGGTAAAGACCACCTTGCCGATGGTTCCATCGCTCAGTTCCACAACCGTTCCCACAGCAAAACGGGTGATGCCGTTTACAAACGTATGCACGATGTGCGGATCCAGCTTGCCGAAGCTGTCCTGCAGGAGCTGTTCCGCCACCAGATAGGAAGAGAGCGCCTTTTGGTAGACGCGATCGGAACACATCGCATGATAGACATCGGCTACGGCCACAATTTTGCTGTACGGATGCAGCTTGCTGCCCGTCAACCCCAGCGGATACCCCGAACCGTCCTCCCGCTCGTGATGCTGCAGGGCAGCCAGGGCCACGCCTTCGTTCAAGCCCGTGGACGCCTTGATAATCTGATACCCGTACACCGTGTGCTTTTTCATCTCTTCAAACTCGTCCGGTGTCAATTTACCCGGTTTTTGCAGAATCCGGCGGTCAATCCTGGTTTTTCCCACGTCCAAAAGCGTTCCGGCCAGCGCGATTTGCATCCATTCCTTTTCCGGCATCTTCAGCCATTTGGCAATCATGTACGAAATCAGACCGACCGCGATGGAATGTTCGTAGGCGTAGCTGTCAATGCGGGACATGCTGTTCAGGGAAAGCAGGATTTCCGGCTGATCCTGCACCTGCCTGAGCAGCGGCGCGACCACTTCCCGCACTTCCATGACGGGAATGTTCTGCCCCCCTTCCACCCCGACCATCAGATTTTTCAGAGTGGCGACCGCCTTGCTGAACGACTGTTGAAACGATTGCTTCTCCCTGCTGGTCTGTGCGCTGACCGGCTGCGGTTCATTCGGCTGATCGTCCGACCATTCGACGCCGGCCGCATGGGCTTCCTCCACATGCACCTGCTCAATCATGAACGCTTCGAGAATCTCCCATTCTCTCTCGTACAAAACCGTCCCTTTGGGAAAGAGCAACCCACCCAACATCGTGTTTACATCCTCTGCCAGCTTCACTCCAACTGTTGCATTCTTCACATGTATGATGGGCAATGTCCCCACCCTCCGCATCAGTATTGTTTACTGTTATAGTACTCTTTTCCCAATTTCATGACAACGGAAATCCAAATCATAGGAAAATATGATCAGATTCCCACAGAATAAAGCAAAAAGGAAGGCGTTCCACTGCAGCGGAACAACCTTCCCTTTTATCCGATCAACATACTTGTTATTCTTGCTCCTCAGGTTCGCCGGCGGACTGGTCCGCTTCCGGCTGCTGCCCTTCTTGACTGCCGTCCGACTCTTCGTCGTCGTCGCTCGGCGGCACTTTGGCCACGGAGACGACCTGCTCGTTTTCGGCGAGGCGAATCAGCTTGACGCCCTGGGTGTAGCGGCCCATTACCGAGATGCCTTTGATCTCGGTGCGAATAATGATGCCGGACGTGGTAATGATCATCAGGTCTTCTTCCGGTTCGACCACTTTCAATCCGACAACGTGTCCGCTTCTTTCCGTGACGTTGTGCGTCTTGATGCCTTTGCCGCCGCGGGACTGCAGGCGGTACTCGTCAATCGGGGTGCGCTTGCCGTAGCCGTTCGCCGTGACGATCAGCACCTCCGCCCCCGGCTTCACGACGTCCATATCGATCACGTCATCGTCATCGTCCAGGGTAATGCCCTTGACACCGGTCGCGCTCCGGCCCATCGTCCGCACGTCGCTTTCCTTGAAGCGGACGGACATGCCGTTGCGGGTCCCCATGATGATCTCCTGGTGGCCGTCGGTGAGGCGAACACCGATCAGCTCGTCGTCTTCCCGCAGGTTGACGGCAAACAGGCCGCCTTTTCGGATATGCTCAAACGCGGACAGCTCCGTCCGTTTGATAATTCCCTTTTTCGTGGCGAAGAATAAGTAGGCGTCTCCGCCCAGTTCCTTGACGGGGATAACCGCGTTGACCCGCTCTCCTTTTTCGATCTGGATCAGGTTGATCACCGGAGTGCCCTTGGCCGTGCGGCTCAGGTCCGGAATCTCGTACCCCATCAGGCGGTACACCTTGCCCTTGTTGGTAAAGAACAAGATGTGGTCGTGCGAATTGGTGATGTACAGGTGTTCGACAAAGTCGTCGTCCTTGGTGCCGATGCCCTGTACACCGCGGCCGCCCCGCTTCTGCGCACGGTAGGTGGAGACGGGCAGGCGCTTGATGTAGCCGTCATGGGTCAGCGTGATGACCACGTCTTCTTCCGGAATCAGATCGGCATCCTCGATGTGCTCTTCGCCAAACGTGATGACGGTCCGGCGCTCGTCGCCAAACTTCTCCTTGATCTCCAGAAGCTCTTCGCGGACGATCGCGTAGATCTTGCCTTCATCGGCGAGAATGGAGCGCAGCTCGGCGATTTTCGCCAGCAGCTCCTGGTACTCGTTCTCGATCTTTTCCCGTTCCAAACCGGTCAGGCGCTGCAGGCGCATGTCGAGAATCGCCTGGGCCTGCTCGTAGCTCAATCCGTAACGGGACATCAGTCCGTCGCGGGCCTCTTCCGCCGTCTGCGATCCACGGATCAGGCTGATGATCTCGTCGATGTGATCCAGCGCGATCCGCAGCCCTTCCAAGATGTGGGCGCGGGCTTCCGCCTGCTTCAACTCGTACTCGGTCCGTCTGCGGACGATCTCCCGTTGATGCTGGAGGTAGTAGTACAGCATGTCCCGCAGATTCAGCACGCGCGGACGGTTGTCCACCAGCGCGAGCATGTTGACCCCGAAGGTGCTCTGCATCTGGGTATGCTTGAACAGGTTGTTCAATACGACTTTGGGTACCACGTCCCGGCGCAGTTCGATGACGATCCGCATCCCTTTGCGGTCCGACTCGTCGCGCAGGTCGGTGATGCCGTCGATTTTCTTTTCCCGTACCAGCTCGGCGATCTTTTCGATCAGTTTGGCCTTGTTGACCTGGAAAGGAATTTCCGTCACGATGATGCGCGGTTTCCCTTTGTCTTCCTCGATCGTCGTTTTGGCCCGCATGATGATCGATCCGCGGCCCGTTTCGTACGCCCGGCGAATGCCGCTGTAGCCGAGGATTTCCCCGGCGGTCGGAAAATCGGGCCCCTTGATGATCTTCATCAGTTCCTGAACCGTTATGTTCGGATTGTCGATCATGGACACGACGCCGTCAATCACTTCGCTCAGGTTGTGAGGCGGAATGTTGGTCGCCATGCCCACGGCAATCCCCGCCGAACCGTTTACCAGCAGATTGGGGAAACGGGACGGCAGCACGACCGGCTCTTCTTTCCGGCCGTCGTAGTTGGGTGTAAAGTTGACTGTCTCTTTATCGATATCGCGCAGCAGTTCGAGAGCAATTTTGGACAGGCGGGATTCGGTGTACCGCATCGCCGCTGCCGGGTCTCCGTCCACGGAACCGAAGTTGCCCTGCCCCTCGACCAGCATGTAGCGCATGTTGAAGTCCTGAGCCATCCGAACCATCGTTTCGTAGATGGCAGAATCCCCGTGCGGATGGTAGTTGGCCATTACTTCACCGACGACGTTGGCCGACTTCCGGAACGCTTTGTCCGGCGTCAATCCCATGTCGTGCATGGCATACAAAATACGCCGGTGAACCGGCTTCAGCCCGTCGCGGACGTCTGGCAACGCCCGGCTGACAATTACGCTCATCGCATAGCTGATGAACGACTCTTTCATTTCCTGGCTAATATCGACTTTGGGAAACCGAGCTGTTTCTTCTGCCATAAAGGGTAAACCTCCAACTGGTTTTCGCAATACGTTATTATACCATAGAGAAAGAGGTCACGTCCAAAATCTCTCCGAAACGCATCGCGGCACCAGTCCCCGGTCTCACGGCAGCACCAGCCAGGCATCCTCCAACGCGGCGATGATCGCCCCGGATGTCCCCTCCTGGTCCGGTTGGGCGGCATCCCACACCGTCGCGACGAGAAAACGCCCGCCATCCTTCACGGCTTTTCCCGCCACACCGGCGGCAGCCCCCGTCCAACCCGCCAGGCTGTCCGCTTCCGGCAAAACCGGCCGCCGTTCCAGCCGCAGCCATTTCCCAACCGCCAACGCGTCGAGCACGTTTTCCATCGTTCCCGGCATGTCGCGAACGCGTTCATAGAGCTCCACGCGGATGCGCTCATACGTCTGCTGCTGCCTGGTTTTGGCAAAAATCGGGTCGTGGTGGTTCGCCATAAACGCACGGTAAGCGGCTTCGTCCCGCCAAAAAGCGAGAATGACCGCCTCAGCCGGGTCGCTGACATTCCACCCGCCGGCCTGGCCGAGAAAGCCGTCCACCTCCCTGACGGCTCTCCACTGCTCCTGCCCCCGGGAAAAGGACTGCTTTTGGCCCTCCCTCACCTGACACGCAATCCATTTGATGAGCATGACACGCCCCCTGCTTCTTTTGTGTCCTGTCAGACCGGCCAACCGCCAACAGGCGGCCGCCTGTTCATAAAACCGGTGCTAGCAAAAAACCCGGACCGTCTCAGGACGAACCGGGTTCCAGGCGGGAATGCCGACGCCGCTCCCTGATCACGTACGCCAGGTAGATGATCAGATAGAGCAGAATCACGACGACAGAGCAGCGATACATCAGGGCAAAACCGGTTGCTTTGGCTACTGCGCCCAGGAGCATCGCCCCCGCCCCGATCCCCAGGTCGAATGCGGAAAAAAAGGTGCCGTTCGCCGCACCGCGCCGGTCGGGCGGCACGCGGTGGATGGTCCAGGCCTGCAGCGACGGCTGAACCGCGCCAAACCCACTTCCAAACAGGATGGCCGCTGCAATCAGCCCAAAAGACGTCGTGCTGTACGACAGCGTCAGAAGACCGGCAGCCAGCACGACGCCGCCGGGCAGCAGTACCCAGGCATGCCCTTTTCGGTCAAACAGTTTCCCGGCAACCGGTCGAATCAGCATCAGCGACAGCGCGTTGAACAGGAAGAACAGGCCGACATTGCCGATCCCCGCTTCCTGGCCAAACAAGGTGATAAAACTGACAATGCCGCCGTACGTCACCCCCAGAAACAGCACCAGGAGCGACGGAAACAGCGCTTTTCGCTCCACCAGTCCGCTCCGTTTTGCCGCGGGCTGCCGCCGCCCCGCGCCGGCCGGGGCGGCCATTTTCACCGGTCTGGACAGGAGCATGGCCAATGCGGTCAAAACGGACGAGATCGCGAACAGCCAGCCAAATCCGAACGATTGCGCCAGCCACAGCCCCACCAACGGTCCCTGAGCCATCGCCAGGCTGCTGAACATCCCGAAATACCCCATGCCTTCCCCGCGCCGCGCAGCCGGGATCAGATCGGAAGCGATCGTGCCGTACGTAGTCGTGGCAATTCCCCAGCCAATGCCGTGCACAAACCTAAGCCCCAGCACGAGAGCGATCGTCGCCATCCAGTAATAGCCGGCCACGCACAGCAGAAACAGGGCAAGCCCCACCATCAAGACCGGCCGCCGTCCGACCGAATCCAGCGCTTTCCCGGCAAACGGCCGAACGAGCAGGGCGGACACCGTAAACAGGCTGACGACCAGACCGACGGCCAACTGGTCCCCGCCCCGTTCGGTCACAAACAGCGGAAGCGTCGGGATCAGCATCTGAAACCCGACGAAGAGAAAAAAATTGGAGAGCGCCAGCAGCACGAAATCTTTCGTCCAAAGCGGCTCCGTTTGGTTCATGGTTTCCCCTCCAGCGTGTCGGACATATCATTTCCTATACATTATGATTTTGTAAGTTTAAAAATGTCAACAAACGAAGTGCGGCGTCATCGCTGTCGTCTCCGCCCCATAAAAAAAGCCTGCCCCATTCGGGACAAGCTTTTTCCGGTTTGTTGCGAAAACGCATGCGCTTCCTTGAAAAACGACCGGTTCCATCCGCACTCATCCGGCATGGGGGAACCGTCCCCTCAAATGTCCAAATCACGCACCGTGGCGGCATACTGCTCGATAAACTCGCGGCGCGGCTCCACGTCGTCGCCCATCAGGGTTTCGAAGACCATGTCCGCTTCCATCGCGTCTTCCAGACTGACCTGCAGCAGGGTGCGCACCTCGGGGTCCATCGTCGTCTCCCAGAGCTGGTCGGCGTTCATCTCGCCCAACCCCTTGTAGCGCTGAATGCTCGGTTTGGGCGTGCTCTTCAGCGTGGCCAGAATCTCGTCCCGCTGCTTGTCGTTGTACGCGTAGTAGATCTGCTTGCCCTGCTTGATGCTGTACAGCGGCGGCTGGGCGATGTAGACGTAGCCCGCCTCGATCAGCGGCCGCATGTAGCGGTAGAACAGCGTCAAGAGCAGCGTCCGGATGTGCGAACCGTCGACGTCCGCGTCCGTCATGATCACGATTTTGTGGTAGCGGGCCTTGGAGATGTCAAAATCTTCGCCGACACCCGTGCCGAGCGCCGTGATGATCGCGCGGATCTCATTGTTGGCGAGAATCTTGTCGAGACGGGATTTCTCCACGTTCAACACCTTGCCGCGCAGCGGCAGGATCGCCTGGAAGTGGCGATCGCGTCCCGCCTTGGCCGAACCGCCCGCGGAGTCCCCCTCCACGATGAACAGTTCGGACTCGGAGGCGTCCTTGGACGAACAGTCGGCCAATTTGCCCGGCAGCGCACTTACCTCCAGCGCGCTTTTCCGCCGGGTCAGCTCGCGTGCCTTGCGCGCCGCTTCCCGCGCCCGTGCCGCCATCAGCGCTTTTTCCACGATCCGCTTGGCCACCGACGGATTTTCCTCCATGAAGGTGGCAAAGCGGTCGCCGAACACGGACTCGGTCACGCTGCGCGCCTCGGAATTGCCCAGCTTCGTCTTGGTCTGCCCTTCAAACTGCGGCTCCGGGATCTTCACGGAAATGATCGCCGTAATCCCTTCGCGCACGTCATCACCGGACAAGTTGGGGTCCTTTTCCTTCAGGAAGTTGAACTTGCGGCTGTAGTCGTTGATGACGCGGGTGAGCGCCGTCTTGAAGCCGGACTCGTGCGTCCCGCCCTCGTGCGTGTTGATGTTGTTGGCAAAGGAGTAGATGTTGCTGACGTAGCTGTCGTTGTACTGAATTGCGACCTCTACGTGCAGCCCGTCTTTTTCCCCTTCACAGTAAATGACTTCTTCGTGCAGCGGTTCGCGGTTCTTGTTCAGGTACTCGACAAACTGCACGATCCCGCCCTCGTAGTGGAACGTCTCTTCCCGCTCCTGGCCGGGCCGCTCGTCTTTCAACGTGATGCGCAGCCCTTTATTCAGGAAGGCCAGCTCGCGGATGCGCTTCTGCAGCACCTCGTAATCAAATACGGTCGTTTCGGTAAAAATAGTCGGGTCGGGTTTGAAGGTGACCTTGGTGCCGGTTTCAGTGGTTTCTCCGACAACCGCCAGATCCGCCTCCGGAACCCCGACGTTAAAGCGCATGAAGTGGACCTTGCCGTTCTGTTTCACTTCCACTTCCAACCACTCGGAGAGCGCGTTCACCACCGAGCTGCCCACGCCGTGCAGACCGCCCGACACCTTGTACCCGCCGCCGCCGAATTTCCCCCCGGCGTGCAGGACGGTCAGGACCGTCTCGACGGTCGATTTCCCGGTCTTTTCGTGGATGCCCGTGGGGATCCCCCGGCCGTTGTCCGTCACGGAGACGGAATTGTCCGGATGAATCACCACTTCGATATTGTCGCAGTATCCGGCGAGCGCTTCGTCGATGGAATTGTCGACAATCTCCCACACCAGATGGTGCAGACCGCGGCTGCTGGTCGACCCGATGTACATCCCGGGACGCTTGCGCACCGCCTCCAAGCCCTCCAGCACCTGGATCTGGCTGGCGTCGTAATTCGTATCCTTCGTCGTTACTTGGTCCACTACTCTGTCAACTCCTCCACTTCAGCTTGTACGGGAACCTGATCCAAGCTGTCCACGAACTGAGCGCGTCGCTTCAGCGTCAGGGAAGATATGGGCGAACAGTATACGGCATCCTTGGTGATGACGTACGATTTCGTCTCCTCCACACCCTGGTCCACCACCATGCTCCGCTTTGCTTGCAAAAACGCCTGGTTCACTTTTGACGATTTGACAGACTGATGGTCGAGAATCGAAATCACGTCCTTGGTGCTCACCACAGTATCGCCACCAATGTGTATAAACATAACCTGTTCTCCCTACCTTTCCCCGGAGATTTTCCCTTCCCGCACGTAAAAACGCGAGGCTTGCTGGAGAACCTGATGTTTTAAGCCTTCCACACCCGTGGTGCTTACAAACGTCTGAACGCGATCCTGTATGGTTTCCAACAGCAGCGTCTGCCGATGTTCATCCAATTCGGACAGCACGTCATCCAACAGAAGAACGGGGTACTCGCCCACTTCTTCCTTGATCAGCTCGATTTCGGCCAGTTTGATCGACAGCGCGCTGGTCCGCTGCTGTCCCTGAGAACCGTACGTCTGTACGTCCATGCCGTTCACTTTCAGACTGAAATCGTCCCGGTGCGGGCCGATCAGCGTGCTGCCCCGCGCCATTTCCCGGTCAAACACCTCTTCGTAGGCGGCCAGCATCGCCTCTACCGCCTGCTCCGCGGCCATCTCTTCCGTCACCGGCGAACTGTTCTCATAATGCAAAGAGAGCGTTTCCTTGCCGTCGGTAATGCCGGCGTGGATCGCTCGGGCCCACGTTTCCAGCTTCCGAATGAACTCAAAACGCTTCCGTAACAATTTTACCGCTAAATCAGCCAATTGGGTATTCCAAATTGCCAGCATTTCCAGCGAGTTACTTTTCTTCATCGCCATGTCTTTCAGCAGTTGATTGCGCTGGGCCAGTACCTTGTTGTAATTGCTCAAATAGTACAGATACGTCGGAGACACCTGGCCGATTTCCATGTCGATAAACCGGCGCCGTTGGGCAGGCGCCCCCTTGACCACTCCCAGATCTTCGGGGGCGAACATGACCACGTTGAGTGCTCCGACGTATTCGCTTAATTTTTGCTGTTCCATCCCGTTGATTTTGGCCCGTTTTCCCTTGGCGGTCAACTGCAGCTCCAGACGGACCGATCCGTAGCGGCGCTCGACGTCGCTGCGGATGGCGGCAAAATCGGCATCCCAGGCGATCAGCTCCTTGTCCCGGGGCGTCCGGTGGGATTTGGCCAGAGCGAGAACGTAGATGGACTCCAACACGTTGGTCTTGCCTTGCGCGTTGTTGCCGATAAACAACTGGATGGGGCCGTCAAACGTGAGGGACAGCGCGTCGTAATTGCGAAAATGGGTTAGCGACAGGTTCTTGAGAAACAAGAATCACGCTCTCCTCTCAGCGGCGCACCACTTTGAACCGGCCGTGCCCTTCGACCGTCACCTCATCGCCGGGATACAGCTTGCGGCCGCGCCGGTTTTCCTCTTCGCCGTTGACCAGGATCGGCACTTCGGCGAGAAACGCTTTGGCCATCCCGCCGGTGTCAATAATGTCGGCCAGCTTGAGGAACTGGCCCAGGGCGATGTACTCGGTTTGAATGGACACCTCTCGCATGGATGGGCTCCTTTCCTTTTCCAATTACTAATAGGTCCGGACCGGCAGGATCAGGTGAAGCATCCAGTCATGGTCGGTCGGACGGATGACAAACGGGCTCATCGGGCCGGTAAAGCTGGCTTTGATTTCGCTGCTGTCGATGGAGCGAAGCGCGTCGATCATGTACTTGGCGTTAAAGGAGATTTTCAGCTCCTCGCCGTTGAGCGACTTGGGCACGACGATCTCCGTCACCTTCCCGATCTCCGGCGCGTTGGAGGTGATCTCCACGCTGCCGTCCGGCAGTGTCACGAGGCGCACCACGTTGGATTTGCCCTCGCGGCTCAACAGGGAAGCGCGCTCGATCGACTGCAGGAATTCCTTTGTGCCGACCGTGATTTCCGTCTTGCTGCCCTGCGGGATGATCCGGGTCGTGTCCGGATACGTCCCTTCCAGCAGACGGGAGTAGAACAAAATGTGCTTCGACTTCACCAGGATCTGATTGTCGGCCACGACGATGTCGACCGGATGTTGGTCTTCATCCAATATTTTGACCAATTCGTTGCAGCTTTTACCCGGTACGACCACATTGTGGAAGGAAAGCTCTTCCGGGCACTCCACCATCGCCGTGCGGCTGGCCAGGCGGTGGCTGTCGGTCGCGACGAATTTCAGTTGGCCGCGGTCCAGCGACCACATCAACCCGGTGAGAATCGGCCGCATTTCGGACGTGGACACGGCAAACACGGTCTGGCGAATCATCGCTTTCAGCAAATCGCCCGGCACGCTGAACACCTTGTCCTCTTCCAACTGCGGCAGCTGCGGAAATTCGTTCGCGTCCATCCCGTTGATCGTGAATTCCGCTTGGCCGGACCGGATTTGCGTCACCAGGCGGTCATCCACCTGGATCTGAATTTCGTTGCTCGGCAGTTTCCGTACGATTTCGCTGAAAATGCGCGCGGTCAGCACGATGCTTCCCGGCTGGTGAACGGTTACCCCCCATTCGTCTCCTTCCTCCGTGGGTATGAGCACTTCGATGGAGACGTCGGAATCACTGGCGGTCAGCGTCAGTCCCTCTTCATCCGCTTTCATCTTGATCCCGGTCAGGATCGGAATCGTCGTTCGGCTGGATACCGCCTTGCTGACGTGCGAAACGGCGTTAACCAGTTTTTCGCGTTGAACGGTAATGTGCATCACCGTAAACCTCCCTTTTTCCTGCCATCTCGTTTTGGGCCGCTGTGCATAATGCCCGCTTCTCTTTCATATCCTATTAGGATCTATCTTTTTTAACAGAAGTAGTACTAGGCCCTGTGGGTTTGTGGATATCCCCATTTCTGACGTAAAAGATAGCCTATACACATGTGGGTAAGTTGTGTATAGGCTTTTGGCGTTATTCACAATTCACAGGTTAGTGGTTGGCTTTCAGCTTTTCGATCAACGATTGGATCGTCGCCTGGAGCTGCGGATCGGTCGCGAGCGCCCGGGAGATCTTTTCGTGCGCGTGAATGACCGTCGTATGGTCGCGGCCGCCAAACTCGTCGCCGATTTTGGGCAGCGACGCGTCCGTCAGCTCGCGGGACAGATACATCGCGATCTGCCGTGGAAACGCTACCGATTTGGTCCTCTTTTTCGCCTTGAAGTCTTCCAGCTTGAGGTTGAACGCCTCGCCGACCGCGCGCTGGATGTCCATGATCGTGATCACCCGCGGACGGGAAGACGGAATGATGTCTTTCAGCGCTTCCGCCGCCAGGTGGGTGTCGATGTCGCGGTTGATCAGGGACGAGTACGCCACGACACGAATCAGTGCGCCTTCCAGCTCGCGGATGTTGCTGTCGATCTGGTTGGCGATGTAGATCATGACTTCGTTGGGGATGTCCAGGTTTTCCGCTTTGGCCTTTTTGCGCAGGATGGCAATCCGCGTCTCCAGATCAGGCGGCTGGATGTCCGTGATCAGTCCCCATTCGAAGCGGGAGCGGAGGCGATCCTCCAGCGTGGGGATCTCTTTCGGCGGCCGGTCGGAGGAGATGACAATCTGCTTGCTTTCCTCGTGCAGCGCGTTAAACGTATGGAAGAACTCTTCCTGCGTCTGCTCCTTGCCTGCCAAAAACTGGATGTCGTCGATCAACAGCACGTCTACGCTGCGGTATTTGTTGCGAAAATCGACGGTCTTGTTGTCTCGGATCGAGTTGATGAATTCATTGGTGAACTTTTCCGACGACAGATACACCACTTTGGCCGAGGGATTGTGCTGAATCACGTAATGGCCGATGGCGTGCATCAAGTGAGTCTTCCCCAGTCCGACTCCTCCGTAGATGAACAGCGGGTTGTACGCCTTGGCCGGCGCTTCCGCCACGGCGAGCGATGCAGCGTGGGCAAACCGGTTTCCGGAACCGATGACGAACGTGTCAAACGTGTACTTGGGATTCAGGATGCTGGGGGGCTGGTCATCGGCGTTGGCTGGAGGAGCGGACACTTTCACACGGGGCGCCGGCTGCTCTTCGGCAAAGGCGCCGTCCGTATTTTGCTGGACGACGAACTTTACTTTCATATTTACGCCGGTCACCTCATAGAGTGTATCGGTGATCAATTGAGAGTAGCGGGTTTCCAGCCAGTCCCTGGCGAAGTCGTTGGGCGCCATGACGATCAGCGCGTCCTCCTCCAGTGTGGTTGCTTTGGTCGCCTTGAGCCAGGTATCAAAACTTGGTTTGCTGAGCGATTTTTCTATCTTGGCCAGCACCTTTCGCCAGAGCTCGCTAATCGCTGCATCCAACCAGAATCCCTCCTTTCGGGCAAACGATTATGGAATGAATGAAAATGATCGGAATGGCGGATGACCAACAGGACGAATTTTCAACACGATTACAGCGTGTCGACTGTGGATAAAAAAAGTCGAAAAAAAGGGATTTCGCTCAGAGAAGCGAAAAAAAGTAGACGGTTATCCGCATCATTGTGAATACAATCATTCACAACTGAGGAAAGCTGTCCACAAACTTATCCACACACTGTGGAAAATCTGATTATCCCAATGGAGTTATGCACGTTCCAAAACAAAAACATAATAACAGATAAAAGGCATGGTATCAATGGTTTTTTCGCACTTATCCACAAACACAACCACTGGTGTTGGGTACATATTCACACCCCTATATTTTGTGTACAAGCTGTAGATAACCTTGTCGAAATGTGTGAGTGTGGATAAAATGATATCCACAAGACGGGAAATAGTTTTGTGGGGATATTTTTCCTTGGATGGCGCTGCCGGGTCCGCTTGACTTTTTAGGCAAATCTCCTTATAATGCGAAAGAATGCCTTTTGAGGACGGAGGTGTATAGGGAATGAAACCAACGTTTAATCCAAATAATCGCAAACGCAAAAAGGACCACGGGTTCCGCAAGCGCATGAGCACGAAAAACGGCCGTAAGGTCTTGGCAGCCCGTCGTCGTAAAGGTAGAAAAGTGCTTTCCGCATAGGCCACAGCTACAGTGGCCTTTTTTGCTGTATGTGATGGATATCAGTCGGGACATCACCTGACCGCAGGACTTGTGTCCGCAGCAGGCGCCGATTGGCGCCGCTCCTTGAGAGGGACTGCCCGGAGAGAACGCGCTCGCCCGGCTCACCGCTAGTGCGGCCGAGAGGGAAGAGCGCGTAGGGACAACCGGGCGGGCGTTCTTGCCGCAGATTCGAAACCTTTTGCGAATGCGTTCGTTTCTATATAGAAGAAGGTCTCGTTTTACGAATGCGGGGGACGGCAAGGAGGAGGAAGGACATTGGAACGCGAGAGGGATGGGACCGGCTTTTTTCTTAGCCTCGCCGGACGGTGCATCTGCGCGGGTGCCGGACCGGAATCATCCGCGCGCGTGCGGGAGGATCGGTCGGACGGGGGAAAAAAGTGGACGAAACCAGGATATACTGGTAGATGCTGCATACGTTTTCTACTATAATTATGATGTTAGGGGTTGTTTACCTTGCATCGTTCGCATCGGCTCAGAAAAAACGAGCACTTCCAAGCAGTGTTTCAAAAGGGGAGCTCGGCGGCAAACAAGCAGTTTGTCCTGTATTGCGCCAAACAGGAGGGACAAGCCGCGTTTCGCGCCGGGATTTCCGTCAGCAAAAAAATCGGCAACGCCGTGATCCGGAACCGTGTCAAGCGGTTGATCCGCGAGGCGGTAGGCCGATTGGAAGGCGTCATCCCGCCGGACGTGGATCTGGTCATCATCGCTCGACCCGGCGTGGAAGCGATGACGCTGGACGCGATCGAACAATCGCTCCTGCACGTGATGAAACGAGCCAAGGTGATCAGACAGACACCCGTACATAACCAAAAAAGAGGGTGAAACGGTGATGGCGCGCATAATGGTATGGCTGATACGCGGATACCAACTGTTTCTGTCCCCGTTGAAACCGCCTACATGCCGGTTTGCGCCCACCTGTTCGCACTACGCGATCGAGGCCATTCGCCGGTTCGGGGCGTGGAAGGGGGGCTGGTTGGCCCTGCGCCGCCTGTTGAAGTGCCACCCGTTTCATCCGGGCGGATTCGATCCTGTGCCGGATCAACGCAATTCGTAATCAATCGTGAACAACCGAATCAGGGAAAAGGAGGACCATCCTTTGAGAAGACGCATCCTCAGCATATCCATGCTGGCCCTGCTGGTACTGATCCTGTCGGGCTGCAACCCTCAGGCCGCTGCGCCGATCGGTCCGGACGCCACCGGCATATGGGACAAGTATTTCGTCTGGCCGCTGTCCTGGCTCATCAAAGAGAGCGCGGTGGTACTGGGGGGCAGTTACGGTTTGGGGATTTTGGTGGCCACCATCATCATCCGCCTGCTCGTGCTGCCGCTGATGGTCAAGCAGATCAAGAGTTCCAAGAAAATGCAGGAGCTTCAGCCGGAACTGCAAAAAATCCGCGAGAAGTATAAAAACGATCCGCAAAAGGCCCAGCAGGAAACGCTTGTGCTGTTCCAGAAGAACAACGTGAATCCGCTGGCCGGCTGCCTGCCGCTGCTGGTGCAGATGCCGATTCTGATCGCGTTTTACCACGCGATTATCCGTACGGAAGAAATCAAGAACCACACCTTCCTGTGGATGTCGCTGGGGGAAAAGGACCCGTACTACATCCTGCCGATCGTGGCGGCGATTACCACGTACCTGCAGTCCAAGATGATGGGATCGGCGGTGCAGAACAATCCGCAGATGCAGTTGATGACGATCATGATGCCGCTGATGATTCTGGCGATCGCCGTAACGCTGCCGTCGGCGCTGTCCCTGTACTGGGTGTACGGCAACCTGTTTACGATCGTGCAGACGTATTTCCTGTATCGCGACACAAACAAAGCGCCGCGTCCTAAGGAGGGAACCTCCAAGTGAAAAAGGTGGTAGCTGCGGCAAAGACCATTGACGATGCTGTGCGAAAGGCCTTGGAAGAACTGGGCGTCACACGTGACAAGGTGAGCGTGCGCGTCCTGGAGGAGCCGAGCAGGGGGTTGTTCGGGCTGATTGGTTCGCGGGACGCCAAGGTGGAAGTGGAGGTCAATGTCGATCCGGTGGATCAGGGCCTCGCGTTTCTGCAGGATGTGCTGGCCAACATGAACGTGGACGCCCGAGTGGAAACGCGCCCCGTGGAAGACGGCATCCTGTTTGACATACAGGGGACCAACCTGGGGATCATTATCGGCCGCAGGGGACAGACCTTAGACTCACTACAGTATCTCGTAAATGTCGTAGCAAACCGCCACGCGGACAAACACGTCCGCATCATTCTCGATGCTGAAAACTACCGCACGCGCCGCAAGGAAACGCTGGAACAATTGGCCGAGCGGGTGGCCAAAAAGGCTGTCGCCACCAGGCGCTCCGTCCGGCTGGAACCGATGTCGGCCGCGGAACGGAAAGTGATTCACTCGTTTTTGCAAAATCGTGCGGATGTGGTCACCTACAGCGAAGGGGACGAACCCAATCGCTGCATCGTGATCGCGCCCAAAGAAGCCTCCAGGTAGGCTTCTTTTTTTATACCCGGCAGGGACGTCATGGATGCAGACCGCATGGAAGCGGAATCGGCTTGTTTTCCATTCGCTGCGGCTCCCTTTTCATTTTCTTTTGTGTGAAACATTAGTAAAATTATGATGATAAACGATATGGAAAGCGAAGAACTTTTCTTGCTAGTTATGGGAATAAGCTCACAAAAATCATGGGCATATCCAAGGAAACGATTACCATCAAAAAAATTTTGTGGTATTCTAATCATAAGGAAAAGTGAAAATTCCTAAAGTTTTAGGTAGGGGGCTTCTGCCATGGGGTTTGGAGACTTTGCAGATGTGCTTCTCAGGTACAGGCATCAGGAAAATATCACATTAAGCGAACTGGCGGAGCGGTCAGGCGTCAGCAAAAGCGTCCTGTCTCGGATTGAATCCGGGGAAACGAAACGGCCTGGATTTGCCACCTGGAAAAAGATCGGAAGCACATTGAATATTCCCTACGGATTGGTAATCAGTACGTATCTGGATGTAACAGAACGGGCGGAAACATTAAAGTTCCTGCTCCAAGAAGCCATAGCCCACAAAAACAAAACCGTTATCGAAAAAGCGGCCCAAAAATTGCTGGACACGCCCAGAATGGATACATTTCTTGCTCTGGACCACCTTTTCCAAACGGCAAATGGTACGGACGATCAGGGCATTAAACTGGTATTGTACGATGTGCTCATTGAATATACCAGAAAGCATGGAATTCCCTATTACTTGGCGAAGGGGCTTTATGAGCGGTACTTACTAGAACGTGATGATTTTTGCAACTTTGAAGAAACGTACCGCAGAGGAAAGGAACTGTTGCACTACTTGGATTCCTTACAACCGATTGAGCGCATTACTTTTTATTATCGAATTGGTGGACATGCTTCAATCTTGGGGTATTATAACGAATGTATAGAGTTGTGTAGAAAAGGAATACTAGAAGACCAAACGGACAACAAACAGAAAGCCTCTGCGCTAATTGCGATTGTGAATTCATACTTGCGACTGGGTGATTTGGTTCTTGCCGAGTTTTACTTAAAACAGTATGAAAACAGCGAATATGCGGACTTTCGTAAAAAACACCTGCGAGCGCTTCTTCACGCCAAAAAGGGACAACACGACGAAGCGATCAGTCTCTATAAAAAGTGTCTTGATGAGGCTGACCACAACAGCCGTATTTCCATTGCAAGTGATCTTTTGGAAGTGTACCTGGAGACCGGTAGAAACGATCTGATACATGAACTGATTGAGTCAGAAGGAGAGTTTGTGCCTTCTGGTTACATCAGCCACCCAAATAGGATTAAACAGGCAGCCAGGTATTATAAGCGAAAAGGCTTGTGTCAGTTTGCAGTTGGACTGGTTGACGAAGGGCTGCATAGCATACTTCAAAGTATTTCTTATTATCGACAGCTAGGGGCTTTCAAAAAAGTAACCGAGTGCATTTGTCTCCTCTTGGCCTACCATCGAAAAAACGAGAAAAACTTATCGTTTGAAGTTATGGAATTAATTGAAAATATCTGTCATAATGAATAAAAAGTATAAGGGAGGTATACCCTGTGAAAGAGTTTTTTTCCATTATCTGCACTGCTGCTCTACTTTTCGCATTTACCGTGCCTTCAACACTGCCGAACCAAAATGGAAAAGCAGTTATTGTTGTAAATGATGCCGATATCGATTGGTAACGTTACGCAAATGTAGGTACAACCCCCCTTCTAATGAGAATGGATATTCTCGTTAGGGGGGGCTTTTTTTGATTACTCGAATCCATGAAGTTGATCCAGATGAAACCGGTGCGCCATGACTGTACGATAGTGCGATTGGATCCCTTTTCAAACGACCATACTGTGGATAACGTACCGGACAGGGAATCTCACGTTTTGAACGGGAAAACTGCATGTTCCGCTGTGGATAACGCCGCTTCATCGAAAAGGGTCGATCGAAGCGTTTCGTGCTTGGATTTTTTCAGGTGGTTCTGCTATGCTAAGAAGTTAGTACTGATTCGTCAGTGGAAAGCTTGAGGTGAAACAGCGTGGAATTTGACACCATCGCGGCGGTTGCGACCCCCATGGGGGAGGGCGGGATTGCGGTGATTCGCGTCAGCGGCCCGGACGCAATCGAAGTTGTGGATAAGATATATCGGGGCAAGCGGAAGTTGTCCACTGTGGAAAGCCACACCATTCATTACGGACATCTGTACGATCCACAGACCGGCGAGCGGGTGGAAGAAGTGCTGGTCTCGGTGATGCGTGCGCCGCGGACGTTTACGCGGGAGGACGTGGTGGAGGTGAACTGCCACGGCGGGATCGTGTCCGTCGAACGGGTGCTGGAGCTGATTCTGGACAACGGCGCTCGCCTGGCGGAGCCCGGGGAGTTTACGAAGCGCGCGTTTTTGAACGGACGCATCGATTTGTCCCAGGCCGAGGCGGTGATTGACCTGATCCGCGCCAAGACGGACAAGGCGATGAAAGTGGCGCTCAACCAGGTGGAGGGGAAACTGTCCCGCCTGATCCGCAAGCTGCGGCAAAACCTGATCGAAGCCATGGCCCACATCGAGGTGACGCTGGACTACCCGGAGCACGATGTGGAAGAGGTAACGCAGAACTTTTTGCGCGAAAAATGCACAGAGGTCAAAGAGGAGATCGGCCGGCTGCTGCAGACGGCCCGGCAGGGGAAGATCCTGCGCGAGGGGCTGTCCACGGCGATCATCGGCCGGCCCAATGTCGGCAAATCGTCGCTCTTGAACAGCCTGGTGCAGGAGGAAAAGGCGATCGTCACCGACGTGGCGGGCACGACCCGGGACGTCATCGAGGAATACGTGAATGTGCGCGGCGTGCCGCTGCGCTTGATCGATACGGCCGGCATTCGCGAGACGGAGGACATCGTGGAAAAGATCGGCGTGGAAAAATCGCGGCAGCTGCTGCAGGAAGCCGATCTCGTGCTGCTGGTGCTCAACTACAACGAGCCGCTCACGCCTGACGACTACGCCATTTTTGACGCGGCCAAAGGATTCCAGGTGATCGTCATCGTCAACAAGGTCGACCTGCCGCAGCGCATCGACCTGGACGAAGTCAGACGGCACTTCCCCAACCGGCCGCTCATCCTGACGTCGGCCAGGGAGGAGACGGGCATCGACCAGCTCGAGCGGGCGATTGCCGATCTCTTTTTCAGCGGCCGCGTACAGCAGGACGACCTGACCTACGTGAGCAACGCCCGTCATATTCAACTGCTGCGCCAGGCGGAACGGGCCGTCGACGATGCGATCAGCGGCATCGACAACCTGATGCCGATTGACATGGTGCAGATCGACATCAAAAAGGCGTGGGAACTGCTCGGCGAAGTGATCGGAGAGAGTGTGGGCGAAGATTTGATCGACCAGATTTTCTCCCAGTTTTGTCTGGGCAAGTGACAAAACAAGAGATTGCGCCCATACTGGACATAAAGGAGGAGAACCATGAACGCAACCTACGAAGCGGGATCGTTTGACGTCATTGTGATTGGGGCGGGTCATGCCGGCTGCGAGGCGGCGTTGGCGGCGGCGCGCATGGGGTGCAGCACGCTGCTTTTGACCATTAACCTGGATGCGGTCGCCTTCATGCCGTGCAACCCGTCTGTCGGCGGGCCGGCCAAGGGGCATGTCGTGCGCGAAATCGACGCCCTGGGCGGAGAGATGGGCAAAAATACAGACAAAACGCACATTCAGATGCGGATGCTGAACACGGGAAAAGGACCGGCTGTCCACGCCCTGCGCGCGCAGGCGGACAAGTTTGCCTATCAGCATCAAATGAAACACACGATCGAGCAGACCCCCAACCTGATCCTGCGTCAGGCGATGGTGGAGGAGCTGATCGTCAACAACGGCGTCTGCGAAGGGGTGATTACGCAGACGGGAGCCCGCTATTCGGCGAAAGCGGTTGTGCTGACCACCGGGACGTATCTGCGCGGGAAAATCATTCTGGGCGATCTCCAGTACGAAAGCGGCCCGAACAACATGCGGCCGTCCATCCGTCTCGCCTATAATTTGAAGGAATTGGGCTTTGAGATGGTTCGCTTCAAGACCGGGACGCCGCCGCGCGTGCACAAGAGCAGCGTCGATTTCTCCAAGATGGAGATTCAGCCGGGCGACGACGTGCCGCGCGCGTTTTCGTACGAGACCACGGAGTTTATCATGGATCAACTGCCGTGCTGGCTGACCTATACCAATGAAGAAACGCACCGGACGATCAACAGCAACCTGCACCGCGCGCCGATGTACTCCGGCATCATCGAGGGGACGGGGCCGCGCTATTGTCCATCCATCGAGGACAAGGTGGTGCGTTTCAGCGACAAGCCGCGCCATCAGGTGTTCCTGGAGCCGGAGGGGCGCCACACCGAAGAGATGTACGTGCAGGGAATGTCCACCAGCTTGCCGGAGGACGTGCAGTTGGCCATGCTGCGTTCCATGGCCGGTCTGGAAAACGTGAAAATGATGCGTCCGGGCTACGCCATCGAGTACGACGCGATTGTGCCGACACAGCTTTGGCCGTCGCTGGAAACCAAACTGGTGGAAGGGCTGTTCACCGCCGGTCAGATCAACGGTACGTCCGGCTATGAAGAGGCTGCCGGCCAAGGCTTGATGGCCGGGATTAACGCCGCGCGAAAAGTACAGGGCAAGCCGCCGGTCATTTTGGGACGGGAGCAGGCGTACATCGGGGTGTTGATCGACGACCTGGTGACCAAAGGAACCAACGAACCGTACCGGCTGCTCACTTCCCGGGCGGAATACCGGCTGCTGCTGCGTCACGACAACGCCGACCTGCGCCTGACCGACATCGGCTACGAGATCGGCCTGATCAGCGAAGAGCGCTATCGCAAGTTCTGCCGCAAGCGGGAACTGATCGAGAAGGAAAAGGAACGGGTGATGAACACCCGCGTCCGTCCGGACATGCCGCACGTGCAGGAAGTGCTGCGCGCGGCCGGTTCGCCGGAATTGACGGAAGTGATCGACCTGGCCCAACTGCTCCGCCGTCCGGAGATTACCTACCAGCACATCATCCAAATGGTGCCGGCTCCGGAACCGGTGCCGGAAGAGGTGGCCGAGCAGGTGGAGATTCAAATCAAGTACGACGGCTACATCCGCAAGTCGCTGCAGCAGGTGGAACGGATGAAAAAGATGGAGGAGCGCCGCATTCCGGACGACATCGACTACCATCAGATCGCCGGCATGTCCAAAGAAGCGCGGGAAAAAATGAGCAAAATCCGCCCGCTGAACATCGGGCAGGCATCCCGCATCTCCGGCGTAAACCCGGCAGACATCTCCGTATTGATGGTGTATCTGGAGCAGTACAATCGCGTGAGAACGGCCGAGTAAGGAGACGAGGGCATGAACAAAGAGCAATTTGCCGAGGCGCTGGCAGCCAAAGGCATCGTGCTGTCCGCCCGCCAGTTGGAGCAGTTTGACGGGTATTACCGCCTGCTGGTGGAGTGGAATGAAAAAATGAACCTGACTGCGATTACGGAAGAAGGACAGGTGTACGTGAAGCATTTTTACGACTCGATTACGCCTGCCTTCTACTTTTCCTTTGATCAGGTGGAGTCGGTGGCAGACATCGGCGGAGGGGCGGGATTTCCCAGCATCCCGTTGAAAATCTGCTTCCCTCATCTCAAGATGACCATCATTGACTCGCTGAACAAACGGATGACCTTTTTGAATCACGTCGCCGCCGAACTCGGCCTGGACGGCGTGTATCCGGTCCACGGCCGGGCGGAGGAGCGCGGACAGGAAGCGGCGTATCGGGAGTCGTTCGACCTCGTGGTGGCCCGGGCGGTCGCCCGTCTGAACGTGCTGGCCGAGTATTGTCTGCCGTTCGCCCGCGTCGGCGGCCACTTCATCGCGTTGAAGGGAGCCGACATCTCGCCGGAACTGAACGAGGCGAAAAAGGCGATCAAGACCCTGGGCGGCAAGACGAAAAAAGTGGAGACGTTTCAACTGGTGGAGGAAGCGGGGGAGCGCAACATCGTCATCATCGAAAAAGTCGGCGCCACCCCGAAAGGTTATCCGCGCAAGCCGGGCACCCCTGCCAAAAAACCGCTGCTGTAGAAGCAGATTGCAGCGGGGCGGCTGCGGGATCCCGACGTTTTTGGAGACCAGGAGGGCTATGGCACAACGCTGTGGCCCTTTTTTGGCAGGGAGGAACGTTTGAGCGTTTTCCCATCGACAAACGCGTGGCGAAGAATCTGCCGAAACTGTTTGGTGGCCGGCTGTTCCGACTGTTTCCGATGGAAAAACTTCCTGTGACTGCGTCGGAACAACCGGAATCGCCTCCGCTTCCACTGGAGAAGAACATGTTTTGCCGAGTGAGCTGCCAGAGAAGCTTTCCGCAGCGGACAGCCGCTCATTGATAATTGCGGCTTTGTCCGCATACCTTCAAAGAAGGCGGTCTTTTCCGCAAGAGACGATAGCATGAACGGGAGGATGAGAGGGAAATGAATACGATTCATGCGACATTTTTCCCACCGGAACTGCCTACGATTTTGCTTCGACTGTTTTTGGCGTTTGTGACCGGCGCCATTATGGGATTGGAGCGGGAGCGTTTCATCAGAGGGGCCAATCGGCAGCGGGGAGCCGGTTTCCGCACGTACAGTCTCGTCTGCTTCGGTTCTTGCCTGTTTGGACTGGCTTCCATCTACGGCTTTTCGAGCAGTGGCGTAAACAACGATCCCGGCCGCGTGGCTGCCCAGGTGGTTACCGGGATGGGCTTTTTGGGCGCGGGGGCGATCATCAAGTTTAACGGTACGGTAAAAGGGTTGACTACGGCGGCAGGCATGTGGGTGGCCTCGGCCATCGGTTTGATGTTCAGCGCCGGCATGTATATCACGGCGATCGTTGCGGCGTTTTTCGCCTATCTTACGCTTGATTTTCACCGCTTGTTCCCCCATCTGTTCAACTTCCGAAACCAGCAGGAGCCGGGAGACGACGATTATGATTTTGGACAGCAGGAGCGAGACGGAAACAGGCATGACAATTATTGATGTTTCACGTGAAACAGCGGGGGCGAAAGAAAGACGCGTTGAAGGGGAGAGATTGCCGAATTGGGCCGCTCGGCTGACAGATCAGTGAGAGATGAATCGATGGCTGCCACAAGAGCGTCTGATCAAGCGGCTCACGGCATGTCGACCAGCACGTACTGACAGACGCTCTCAGGAGGTATCGGTTGTTTAACGTGGTTGCTGCTGCTCGGCTTGTTTCGCGAAAGGCGGCGGACAGCGGCGATGGTCATGAGAAGAGGGAATGGATGCCACGCAAGCAGACGATTCTGCCCCCAACGTCCTAACGAGAAGGCGAAAAAAGGAATCCCATCCAGCAGCGAAAAAGGGGATGGGAAAATCAGCAGAGGAGAATTCAGCGAGACGTCCTTTATATGAGCGCCGCCCCATTCGCATACTGGAATATACACAGCTCATCATCGACGTGGTGCCAGTGAGAGTGGCATGTTTTCCCTGGAAGGGCCGGAGCGGCGTCCGGGTCGAAACCGAAGAAATCACGTTTTCCCAACGGACACGATCGGATTCATCCAAGCGGGCGGCAGGTTCGCTTGGTTTTTTGTTTGCCGGGACAAGCGTGGCGGCCGGCAGCATGTGAGACGAGTCCTGGGCAGAAGGGAGCATGCGGGGCAAATTGCCTGTTTCAAAGACCCGGCTATCGTTTGGCGTTGACTGTCGTTCAGCGGAAATGGTCGTTTTGTTCCACAAAGGCGGACATATTCCGTTTCTCACGTGAACGATTCCCGTTCGCGCAATGGCCTGGATGATTCGCATCTTCCCGAATGCTGATCGATAGGGGTATGTTCATGAACGGGAATGACGATATCCCGACATGCGGATTGGCATGAAGGGAGGAGGGGAATTGCTCCATTGTACCGGGGATGACTCCGGATTTTCGCTTTTCGCATTTTTTCCAAACAACATCATCTTGGATGGACAAAGGAGGGAGCAGAATACCAATGAGTTTCGCCATGGAAAAACGTGCTACCCTCAACCTGCTCCCCAATCTCTTTTTCGTTATTTTCCCGATTTCCTCTGATGCATGACCTCCGAAGATAAATAGATTCATCGGTTCTTTTGCCATGTATGGGTTGCCGGTTACCGCTTTCTGCACCACCGGGCATGATCCATTCATCATTGCTTGTGTGCGGTATGGCGGCAGGAGACGCCCGCTTGCACGGTTCAGGCTGTTCGCTCAACAATCGGGTTGAAAATGAATACGGAACGTTCCCTGACGCAATAAAGAGAAGGAAGAACGGGGCCATCTGGTGATGAGGCGGGAACGGCGATTTGCTGCGGATGCGTCTGCAAGGGCGGCAGGGGTGGGCAGCAGCTTCCGTTCCATCACGAATCCCGGCAGCGCACGATTCAGGAGTGCGTGCTGCATACGTAGGGCGTAATCCGTTGAGAAGCGATTGCTAAACGAGGGGGCACGTTCATGCATTGGATGTTTCACGTGAAACACGTTTCCGCAGCAGGAATTAAACGGACCGTGCAGAATAATTAGGAAAGAAGAGTACGTGAGACAGATACGTATGTGCCTCAGCGTCAGCTATCGGCATTTCTTTGGTAACAAATCCGCAGGGGAAGCACTCGACTGCATCGAAGAGACGACGTCGACTGTTTTTCTGTTTCAGAAAAAAGCACACTTCACGATGATTTGCCTGGAGCAGTAGGAATACGCTTGGCTGATGAAGGTTGATCATCCTCGGAAGGACTTCTGCAGAAGGTGTTCTTCCTGTTTCAAAAAGCAAATGCTTCAGCGATGTGCAGCCTGAAACAGCAGGAAGAACCATTCGCAAAAGAAGGATCGACATCTTCGAAAAACGACTGGTAGAAGTTTTTCTTTCGGCCGTATCACCCAACCCAGCATCGTGTGAGCTCGCCAGACTGATACGGGAAGAAAACGTTCCGAAATCCAATAAAAGAAACGGCTGCGTCGAACGGCTCAGGCGGAAGTTTTGTCAACCAGGGAATCGTCACGTCTTGTTTAGCACAGCGGCTGATGGAACGGTTGGAAGTGGGGGATGCAAACCATGGCAGTAAAAGATTCGTTTTCTCGCATTTTCGGGTTGACGGACAAAACAGACAATGAAGAAATACGACAAATACCCGTTGACGAAATTGTACCCAATCCATATCAGCCTCGGACGGTATTTGACGACGAAAAAATCGACGAACTGTGCCAAACCATCCGCACGCATGGATTGATTCAACCGATTGTCGTTCGCCTGCGTAACAACCGTTACGAGTTGATCGCTGGGGAACGGCGTTGGCGTGCGACGAAAAAGCTGGGGATGGAGCGTATTCCGGCAATCATCAAGGACTTTAACGATACGCAGACGGCATCCATCGCCTTGATCGAAAATCTGCAGCGCGAAGGCTTGACGGCCATCGAAGAAGCCATCGCGTACCAGAAGCTGATTGACCTGCACAACCTGACGCAGGAAAGCCTGGCGCAGCGTCTGGGCAAAGGGCAGTCCACCATCGCCAACAAGCTGCGGCTGCTCCATTTGCCGCAGGAGATTCAGGATGCCCTGCTCACCCGAAAAGTGACGGAGAGACATGCGCGTGCCTTGATCCCCTTGAAGGATGCGGACCTGCAGCGAAAAGTCCTGCAGGAAATTCTGGAGCGTGAATGGAACGTCAAGCAGACGGAGACGCGCGTCAAGCAGCTCCTGGAGGCAGCGGAACATCCCAAACCGGAAAAAGAGGCAAAGCCCAAGTGGAAAGCCTTTTCCCGGGATGCGCGCATCGCCATCAACACGGTGCGTCAGTCCATTGACATGGTGCTGCAGACCGGTTTTCCGGTCGAGACGAATGAAGAGGATCACGAGGAATACTATCAATTTACGATTCGCATTCCCAAACGGATGGAAGGGAAATAAGACAGAGACGCGATAGATGCACACACGGATTTCCAAAGGGGAAAGAAGAAAGAAAAGACAGGGGAAGAATCGTTCCGGAAACAGGAACACGGTGGCGGACAACGGCCGCCTTTCTTTTTGGCACACGTCCCATTCTGACGCTTCGGGAGGAAAACACGCCCGTGTCACGCTGGCACATGGGCGGAAAATATTTCATTTCCAAAAAACAGCGTACGACAGAACGGCAAATCTGGTAACATGGTTAGTAGAATGGTGTAAAAATGAGGTGGAGAAGTTGGGTAAAATCATTGCGGTAGCAAACCAGAAAGGTGGCGTAGGAAAGACGACCACGTCCGTCAACCTCAGCGCTTGTTTGGCCACGTTGGGAAAAAAGGTGCTGCTGGTGGACATTGATCCGCAGGGGAACGCAACCAGCGGGATTGGTGTGAACAAAGCGGATGTGCGCTACTGTATCTACGACGTGCTCATCAATGATGTCAGCCCCGTAGATGCCACGTTGCCTACTGACATCGATGGTCTTATGATCATTCCTGCTACCATTCAATTGGCCGGCGCGGAAATTGAGCTCGTCCCAACCATCTCGCGTGAGGTTCGTTTAAAAAAGGCGCTGGAAGTCGTCAAAGATAAATACGATTACATCATTATCGATTGTCCGCCTTCGCTCGGAATCCTGACGGTGAATTCCCTGACGGCGGCCGATTCGGTGCTGATTCCGATTCAGTGTGAATACTATGCGCTGGAAGGATTGAGCCAACTGCTGAACACGATCCGCCTGGTGCAGAAACACCTGAATTCCCAGTTGACGATCGAAGGCGTCGTCCTGACCATGCTGGATGCGCGTACCAACCTGGGGCTTCAGGTTATTGAAGAAGTGAAGAAATACTTTCAGGACAAGGTGTACAAGACGATTATTCCCCGCAATGTCCGCTTGAGTGAAGCGCCGTCGCACGGACAGGCGATCATCACGTATGATCCGCGCTCTCGAGGAGCGGAAGTGTATACCGACTTGGCGAAGGAAGTGGTAGGGGTATGAGCAGGGGCTTAGGGAAAGGTCTGAACGCGTTGATCACGTCCAATCTCATTGAAGAGGGGGAGAGCGTAACGGAGATCGCCGTCGGAGACATCCGTCCCAACCCGTATCAACCACGGAAAGAGTTTGAACCGACAGCGATCGAAGAACTGGCCCAGTCAATCAAGGAACACGGCATCATTCAGCCGCTGATCGTTCGGAAAAGCATCAAAGGCTTTGAATTGGTGGCAGGAGAACGGCGATTGCGGGCGGCCAAAGCAGTCGGATTGAAAAAAGTGCCCGCTGTGGTCAAGGCGTATTCCGACCAACAGTTGATGGAGATTGCCCTGATCGAAAACCTGCAGCGGGAAGATCTGAATCCGCTGGAAGAAGCGGAAGCGTACGAAAAGCTGATCGCCCATCACTCGTATACGCAGGAACAACTGGCCCAAAAGATCGGCAAGAGCAGACCGCACGTGGCCAATATGCTGCGCCTGCTGCAGCTTCCCAAAAAGATTCGCGAGATGGTGTCGGTGTCTGCGCTGTCGATGGGACACGCCCGCGCTTTGTTGTCCGTGGAAAAGGAGTCGGTCCAGCTCCAGCTTGCCAACGATGTCGTCAACAAGGGGTTAAGCGTGCGGCAGTTGGAGGAGTTGGTGAAACAACTCAATGTTTCACGTGAAACAAAGAAGAAGAAGCCGCCCAAAAAGGAACCCCAGCTCATGGAACTGGAGGAACGTCTGCGCAGCCGTCTCGGCACATCGGTGAAGATTAAAAAAGGAACCAAACGGGGGAAAATCGAGATCGATTTTTACTCGCAGGAAGACTTGCAGCGCATTTTGGACATATTGTATGTGGAGTAACCCCATAAGGAGGAAGCAATGCGGATCATTTACCTGGACAATGCTGCTTCTACCTGGCCCAAACCGCCCGGGGTAAAGGAGATGATGGCCGAGGTACTCGATGATTTTGCGGCCAATCCGGGCAGAGGCGGGCACGCGTTGGCGATGAAGGCGAGCAAGACCGTGTTTCGGACGCGGGTGCAATTGGCTCGGTTGTTTGGGATTCAAAACCCGAATGACCTCTTTTTTTATCTCAATGCCACCCAGGCGCTGAATCAGGCGATCAAAGGGTTTTTAAAAGAAGGAGACCATGTCGTCACGTCGTCGATTGAACACAACTCCGTGCGCCGTCCGCTGGAGTACATGCGCCGGACGAAACAGGTGGAGATTACCTATGTGGAGCCGAGAGAAGACCAACTGTTTCACGCGGAAGATTTTGAACGGGCGATCACGCCCAAAACGAAACTGCTGGTGATCAGCCACGCCTCCAATCTGACCGGGGTGATTCTGCCGGTCGCCGAACTGGGGGAAGTGGCCAAACGGCACGGTGTCGTACTTCTGGTGGACGCGTCCCAAACGGCAGGCGTTTTGCCGATTGACGTGGAGAAGATGAACATCGGCATGCTGGCGTTTCCCGGACACAAGGGACTGTACGGGCCCCAGGGGACGGGCGGCCTGTACGTTCACGAGTCGATTGATCTGGAGCCGTTGATCCACGGAGGGACAGGCAGTCAATCGGAAGCGATCGATCAGCCGACGACCAGGCCGGACCGCTATGAGAGCGGAACGGTCAACACGGCCGGATTGGCTGGTCTGTTGGCCGGCGTGACGTTTGTGATGGAAAAAGGCGTGGAAGCGATTCGTGCGCACGAGTGGGCACTGACGAAGCGGACGATGTTGGGACTGCAGGAGATTCCGGGAGTGGAATGGTACGGATCGGGCATCGAAACGGAAAGAGTGGGCGTCGTTTCCTTTAATATCGCGGGAGTCGATGCAGCGGAGGCGTCCTTTATCCTGGACCAGCAGTACGGCATTGCGACGCGGGCCGGCTACCACTGCACGCCGCTGGGACACCAGACGGCGGGAACGGAACAGCGAGGAGCGGTGCGGGCCAGCTTTGGCGTCTTTAATACGGAAGAGGACGTGGACGCGCTGCTGAACGCGGTCCGCGAGATCGCGTCCGCTTTCAACCCGGCGTAGGCGGAAGAGGCCCCGCTTGCTGCGTACAGAACGGCAAAACGGAGTTCCTCCAAAAGCTGCGATCACAGAGGAGTGGAGAACGTGTTTTTGTTGGGGACACTGGTAAATGCGCTTGCCATCGCGGCGGGGGCATTGGCGGGGCGCTTGTTGTCCGGCATCCCGGAATCAATCCGGCAGACGGTCATGCAGGGGATCGGCCTTGCCATTGTCGTGCTGGGATTGAAAATGAGCCTGGATACGAACAACATTTTGCTCGTGATTGTCAGCATCGTGCTGGGCTCCATGATCGGAGAGCTGATGGGCATCGAAAAAAGCCTGAACCGTCTGGGCCAATGGCTGGAGAAAAAGATGGGAGGAAACCGGCAGGGGAAAATCGCCACAGGGTTTGTAACGGCAACGCTGGTGTACTGTATCGGTGCCATGGCCGTCTTGGGCTCGTTGGACAGCGGTTTGCGCAACAATCACGACATTTTGTACACGAAAGCGATGCTGGACGGTTTGTCGTCCATCATTTTTTCATCGACGTTGGGCATTGGCGTCATCTTCTCCGCCGTCCCCGTCTTTCTCTATCAGGGGACGATTGCCCTGTTGGCCACGCAAATCAACAGTCTGGTCAGCCCGGCGATGCTGGAGGCCATACTGGCGGAGGTAACGGCGGTTGGCGGACTGATGATCATCGCGATCGGCATCAACATTCTGGAATTAAAAAAAATCAACGTGGCCAACATGCTTCCGGCGCTCGTGATCGCAGCGGTCGGCGTGCCGGTGGAGAAATGGCTGTCGGCAGTGATGGGCTGAACAAATGAGAGGGACAGGCTCTTCCGGAGGGAGGAGTCTTTCTTAATGAACCGGATGTGCCCGCCGTCATCTCGGCGTTTCACGGGATGCAGATCGACGGGCCGCAACCTATGCAGGGGCACCGCATCGTGCGATAATACAGACAGGAGTGAGAGGAGAACGGGCGAGGAGAGGGCGCAATGCTGGGATTTATCGTCAACCCGGTGGCGGGAAACGGCAGGGGAGCCGTCGTGTGGAAACGTCTTGAGACGGAATTGAAACGGCGTGGTGCCGTTTATCGGGTGCGGATGACGTCAAAAGAGGGGGAAGCCAAAAAACTGGCTGCCGAGCTGCTGCAAAAAGAGGAAGTAACGCACATTGTCGCGGTCGGCGGGGACGGAACGGTCAGCGAAGTGATCAACGGCATCAGCGAGTCGGGGATTTGCTGCCCGTTTGGCCATGTGCCGGCCGGTTCGGGAAACGATTTTGCCCGCGGCCACAACCTGCCGAGCGATGCGCTGCAGGCGTTGGAGCGGATTTTGGCTGCCGGGAAACAAAAGCGGATCGATTTGCTTCGCGTCAACGGGCAATTGGCTGTCAATGCCGTGGGGGCCGGGTTTGACGGGCAGGTGGCAAAGATCACGAACGAAGCCGGCTACAAACGTTGGCTCAATCGGGTTAGGCTTGGAACGCTCTCCTATGTGATTTCCATGCTGCGCGTGCTGGTTTCCTATCAACCCTGCCGGGTCATGCTGACCGTCGACGGCAAACAGGAGCAGTTGGAAAACGTCTGGCTGATCGCCGTCGCCAACATTCCCAATTACGGCGGAGGGATGCTCATCTGTCCGGGGGCCGTGCCGGATGACGGTTTGGCTGAGGTGTGCGTGGTCAGCGGCGTCAGCCGTTGGGCCCTGCTGAGGGCCTTCCCCTTGATCTACAGAGGGGCGCACGTCCGGCATCCGGCTGTCCGCTTTTTTCGCGGCCGCCACATCCGGATTCAGGCGGAAAACCCGCTGGTCGTCCATGCCGACGGAGAGGTGGCGGACGTGACGCCGGTGACGGTGGAGGTAGCCAGGCAGCGGCAGGTTGTAAGTCTGTAGACGATCACAACCAAAAGACTTGTTTGTCCCCGCGCGAGAGGAAAACAAGTCTTTTTTCGGTGTCCCATCGTTGAAAACATCACACCGGGCTGTTCCCTGAAACCGCACCATACCGCCGGGAAAGAAGATCCGCCTTCATCGCGAAGGCTTCGATAGAAACGCGTCATCCCCGTACAGAGTGGGCAAGGGGTTACTCGGGGGAAGCGGTGCCCAGCCGCTGCGGATCGCCCGAGTGAAGCACGGCCGCCTGGAACAGGGCGGAGGCGATGATGTCCGCCATGCGCATGACCACGTAGAGACGCGTGTTTTGCAGGACGAAATACTCCATGAAACCACCCACATTGACAATGCCGGTAATGTGAAAGGTGCCGACCGAGGGCAGGTCCTTTTTCACGCCGGCGCCTGGCTTCAGGGGCCCGTCCGCCACATTGATATTGCCCACATTGCTGAACTGGCCGAGACAGGCGTCGATGGCGATGAGCAGTGCCTGCGGATGGGTCCGGCGAATTTCATCCAGTTTTTCGCTGAGATTCATGGCGTGCACGGGCTCTTCCAGGGTTCCGTATACGTGCAGCAGGTGGTGCGTGCGGGATTTCAGCTTGCTGCCGACCAGCGGCCCAAGCGCGTCGCCGGTAGAACGGTCGGTTCCGATGCAGAGGATGACAATTTCGTCGTGGTACGGCTTCAGGAGAAAGCGCTGCGCCAGGTGCTGAGCCAACTGATCGGCAGCGTTTTCATTTCGATACTCGACTGTAAACGGCGGCAAGGAGCTGTCCTTGCGCTGGCTATCGAACAGGTTCATGGCTACCCCCAAGTCTCGCGTCGTTCGGACGGATAACACCAAAAGTATTCACAGTATAGTACCGGACGGGCATTTTTATACCAGCTAATGCAAAGGTTGCGGCTGTTTTGAACGCTTCGGAAAGTGAAACAACGACAGGCGAAGCGTCCGGGAATACCAGCCGTCCGCAGCCGGCGGTTCACGGTCTTGCGGCGGCAGCTTTTCGGGCTGAGCGATGGGTCCTGTTCCATTTCCATGCCCGGAAACATGCCCGGCAAAAGCAATTCTTTACAACCGGGGAAACTGGCGCGGTTGTACCTGAACAGGTACAATGGGAACAGAAAAGTGGAGGGAGGGGATCGATGTGGAAGGCGAGACCGTACTGATCGCGTTTGATTCCACCCAGCAGGCGCTGCGGGCGGAGATGCTGCTGGAGTATGCCGATATCGACATTGACACCCGCCCGACCCCGAAAGAAATCACGGCCGGCTGCGCCCTGTCCATTGAGTTCCCGCTGGCTGACTACCGGCAAGCCAGAGAGATCATCGAAGGGCAGCATGTGGAAATTCGCGGCTACTTTCGCTTGTTTTCCGACTGCTACCACGAAATCGACGAACACGGAAACAGAAAGGAGCGGTTTGCATGACAGAGGAGATCGCCAAGCAGGAGCGATGGTTTGAGACATTGTATGCGCAAGCGAGCGCTTATCTGACAAATCCGGATACATGGGTCAGAATCGGATTGGTCGCCCTGAAAATCCTGATGATTATCATCTTGTCCCGCATCGTGGTATCGGTCGTCCAGGCGGCGGTAAACCGGGTGTTTCAGCATCGGCAGGGCAGCAAGCTGCAGATTGAGCAGCGGCGGGTCGACACGCTGCGGGTGCTGGTGAACAACGTGGCCCGGTACACGATCTATTTTTTGGCCATGTTGCTGGTGCTGCAGCAGATGGGCGTCGACCTGCGTCCCGTTCTGGTCAGCGCGGGGGTGCTGGGGCTGGCGGTCGGGTTTGGCGCGCAAAGCCTGGTGCGCGACGTGATCACCGGCTTCTTCATCATTTTTGAGGATCAGTTCGCCGTGGGCGACGTGGTCACGATCAACAACATGACGGGTACGGTGCAGGAGATCGGCCTGCGGATCACCCGGATTCGCAGTTGGACGGGGGAGGTTCACATTTTCCCCAATGGCACCATCAATCAGGTGACCAACTTTTCGCTGCAAAACACGTTGGCGGTCGTGGACGTATCGGTAGCCTATGAAGAGGATCTGGACCACGTCGAGCGCGTCTTGAAAGAGATTTTGAAAAAGGCGCAGGAAGAAATGCCGGATATCGTCGCGGAACCGCAATTGCTCGGCGTTCACGCCTTCGGACCGTCGGAAGTGATCATGCGCGTGACGGCGGAGTGCAAACCGAACACCCATCACGGCGTGAACCGCAAGCTGCGGGCGATGATCAAGAGAGAGTTCGACGCGCGCGGCATCGAGATCCCGTACCCGCGGATGGTGTCCATCCAGCCAAAAGGACAAGCCTGACACGAGGGACGAGGAGAAGGAGGGAGACACATGGAACGAAAGCAGTTTGCCCTGGGGGACATCGTGCAGATGAAAAAGCCCCATCCGTGTGGGACCAACGCCTGGAAAGTAATCCGCATGGGCATGGACATCCGCATCAAATGCACCGGGTGCGACCACAGTGTGATGATCCCGCGTCTTGAATTTGAGCGGAAAATGAAAAAAGTGCTGGTTCGTGCAGAGGACCAACCGGAATCGTAACCGTTTGGGAAGACCCGGCCTGTTGTTTTCCACAATGCCCGTAAACGGCCGGAATGCCGGGTAACCGGACATGCGGACAAAGGACACCGCAAAAACGGACAAGCGAGCGCAATGGAAAGAGGATGCAGCCGCATCACGGGCTGCATCCTCTTTCTTTTGGTCAATGGTGGCGAAAGGCAAGGGAACCGGGTGGGTGGCGTCTTGCCTTGCGCAAAACATCTTGTGGATGACCTCTCGAAAATTCAGTCGAGCCATTCCGGCGAAGCTGCTGCCGAAGCGATGCCGGGGCTGGATATGCAGACGCTCGTGTCAAAAGGATGTACACCTTTAAAAAGGTTGGATGGCGGCGGGGACGTTAGTCGCAGTCACAACCAACGATGACAAGCAGGATGAAGAGAACCAGCACAAGCGCGAAACCCTCGAAGCGGCCGTTGAAGATACCCACTAGCTAACACCTCCTACCCTGGATTCATTACTTATGCTATGTCGGAAGAGAGGAGGCGGTATGGGCGTTTGTCACGTTGAACGGAAAATAAGTTATGCACAGCACTATCCACAAAAATGTGGACAACCAAGTCGTTTTTTTTGGATTTTCCGTAAGAAATGTGGACAATCACGGTTTTCGACAAATGTTATCCACAATTTTATTCACAAACAGCGTAAATCTTTGGATAAACAGGATTAAATATTTAAAATATTTTTATTAGTAAGAAGGAATTAAGGGGGAGGGATATAATTACAGTATTTAGCAAAGATAAAACATGAAGAAAAGGGGCGATTCTGAGTGAAAAAACGAGCGTTTGCATCTTTTGCGGCGCTGGCGATCGCGTTGACGACCGTATCTTCCCCGTTTATCCCGTACAGTACGGCGGCGGTGGCGGCTGCGGCGGAAGCGCCCGTTTACAAATCCCGCGCCGACATTCCCGACTCGTACAAATGGAAGCTGGAAGATATCTACCCGACCGTTCAGGACTGGGAGAAGGACGTCGCCAAGGTGGAAGCGCTGGCGAACGCGTTTACCAAGCATCAGGGCAAACTGGGCCAGTCGGTGCAATCGCTGCTGCAGGCGTTGGACGACTACAGCGCGCTGATGCGCTTGAACGACAAGGCGTACGTCTACGCCAACATGTCCCTGGACGTCAACTCGGCCAATTCCGAGCTGCAAAAACTGGCGGACCGGGCGGAAAAAATGAACACGCTGGTCTCCGAAAAGACCTCGTGGATGCAGCCGGAGATCGTCGCCATTCCGGACAACAAGATGAAGAGCTTCCTGGAAGCCAAGGAATTGGCGCCGTACAAAATGATGCTGGAGGACATGATCCGCACCAAACCGTACTCGCTGTCCAAAGAGATGGAGGAGCTGCTGGCCAAGTCGTCGCCTTTGGGCAACTCGCCGACCAACATCTACGGCATGCTCTCCAAGGACGTGAAATTCCCGAAAATCAAGGACGAAAAGGGGAACGAGGTGCAGTTGACGCGGGCCAACTTCGTCTCCTACCTGGAGAGCAAGGACCCGCGGGTGCGGAAGGATGCCTTCAAGGCATACTATCAGGCGCTGACAGACTTCCAGGACACCTTTGCCCAGACGCTGGCGGCCAAAGTGAAAGCGGACAACTTCTACGCCCAGGCGCGCAAGTACGGCTCCGCGCTGGAGGCCAGCCTGACGCCCAACAACATTCCCACGAAAGTGTACGACGAACTGATCGAAACCGTTAACAAAAACCTGCCGCTTTTGCACCGCTACATCGCGCTCAAGAAGAAAATGCTCGGCGTGAAGGAACTGCACATGTACGACATTTACGTCTCGATCGTGCCGTCTGACAACAGGTACATTCCGTACGAGGAAGGCAAGAAAATGGTCGTCGACGGCCTGCAGGCGCTGGGGGACGACTACGTGAAGGTGCTGGCCGAGGGACTGGAAAGCGGCTGGGTGGACGTCTACTCCACCGACGACAAGCGCAGCGGGGCGTACCAGTGGGGAGCGTACGACACGCATCCGTACGTGCTGCTCAACTACCAGGGAACGCTGGACGACGTGTTTACGATTGCCCACGAACTGGGCCATGCGATGCAGTCGTACTACACCAACAAGACGCAGCCGTACATCACGTCCAACTATCCGACCTTTACGGCGGAAGTGGCCTCCACGATGAACGAAACGATGCTGTTCAAGAGCATGTACGAAAAGGCCAAGACCAAGGAAGAGAAAATGTACCTGCTCAATCACTACCTGGAGAACTTCCGCTCCACGCTGTTCAGACAGACCCAGTTTGCCGAGTTTGAGCGGGTGATCCACGAGAAGGAGCAGGCGGGCGAATCGCTCAACGCCGAAGCGATCAAGAAGATCTATTTGGACCTCAACAAGAAGTACTACGGCACGGACATGGTCTCGGACGAGGAAATCGCGATGGAATGGGCGCGCGTCCCCCATTTCTTCAACTACCGCTACTACGTCTATCAATACTCCACCAGCTTCGCCGCTTCCCAGGCGCTGGCCAAACAGGTGCTGGACGAAGGCAAACCGGCCGTCGACCGCATCCGCACCAACTTCCTCGAGGCGGGCAACTCCGCGCCGCCGATCGAGGTGCTGAAAGCGGCAGGCGTGGACATGTCCACCTCCAAGCCGATCGAACAGGCGATGGAGATCTTCGAAGAGACGCTCAACGAGCTGGAAAAGCTGGTGAACGAGAAGTAACGCGGCAGATCGAACCGGCTGGCTCCCTTTCACGCGGAAAGGGAGCTTTTTTTGTCCCAGCGCAGGATGCTAACGTAAGCGACAGGAAAGACGCTCACAGACGCAACCGCATGCCGGAATCTGCTGCCACAAGGAGACAATTGTATTCTTTCAGCCAAATCTATATACTGAAAAGGATATGAGGATGAAAACAAGGAGTGTATATAGATGGGTGCATCTTGTGGCATTGTAGGCCTTCCCAACGTAGGCAAGTCGACTTTGTTCAACGCGATCACGCAGGCGGGCGCCGAATCGGCCAACTATCCGTTCTGTACCATCGACCCCAACGTGGGCATTGTCGAGGTGCCGGACCCGCGCCTGACCAAGCTGACGGAGATCGTCGTGCCGAACAAGGTGGTTCCGACGGCATTTGAGTTTGTGGACATTGCCGGTCTGGTCAAAGGGGCAAGCAAGGGCGAAGGATTGGGCAACCAGTTCCTGGGTCACATTCGCGAGGTGGATGCGATCGCTCACGTGGTGCGCTGCTTTGAGGACGAAAACATCACGCACGTGGCGGGGCGCGTCGATCCGCTGAGCGACATGGAGACGATCAACCTGGAGCTGATCTTCGCCGACCTGGAGTCGGTCGAACGGCGCATCGACCGGATCGGCCGCAAGGTGAAAGCGGGCGACAAAGAGGCGAAGCAGGAGCTGGACGTGCTGGAACGCCTGAAGGCGGCATTTGAAGAAGGCAAGCCGGCGCGCAGCGTGGAGATGGACGAGGACGAACGCAAACTGATCCGCGACCTGCATCTCCTGACCATCAAGCCGGTGCTGTACGTGTGCAACGTGGCGGAGGACGGCATTCACGACGCCGACAACAATCCGCACGTGCAGGCGGTGCGCAAGCAGGCGGCCGAGGAAGGGGCGCAGGTGGTCGTGATCAGCGCCAAGGTGGAGGCGGAGATCGCCGAGCTGGAAGGCGAAGACAAGCAGATGTTCCTGGAAGAGCTGGGCCTGAAGGAGTCCGGTCTCGACCGTCTGATTCGCGCCGCCTACGACCTGCTGGGGCTGATTACCTACTTCACCGCCGGCGTGCAGGAAGTGCGTGCATGGACCATCCGCAAGGGCACCAAGGCGCCTCAGGCGGCCGGAGTGATCCACAGCGACTTTGAACGCGGTTTTATCCGCGCCGAGGTGATCTCCTACGACGACCTGGTGGAAGCCGGTTCCGTGGCGGCCGCCCGGGAAAAGGGCAAGTACCGCCTGGAAGGGAAAGAGTACGTCGTTCAGGACGGCGATGTCATGCATTTCCGGTTCAATGTCTAGAACGCAACCTTGCCTCGCATGGGGTGTTTTGCTATAATACGAAAATGCGAGTATTTATGGAGTGCATGTCCCATGCGTATCTATCTGCACTCGCTCCTTGCCCGCACAGGGCCGCTTAAGTCCATAAGGAGGTGAAAAGGTATGCGTCAATACGAAGTCATGTACGTATTGCGTCCAGACCTTGAAGAGGAGAAAGTAAAAGCCAACGTTGCTCGTTACCAGGAAGTTGTCACCAACTTCGGCGGCGAAGTGACCAATCTTCAAGAGATGGGCAAGCGTCGTCTTGCGTATGAGATCAAAAAGTTCCGTGAGGGTTACTACGTTTTGATGAACTTCAAAGCGAATTCCGATGCTGTTGCGGAAGCAGAGCGTCTCATGAAAATTAACGACGACGTGATTCGCTACTTGTTTGTTCGTGAAGAGAAGTAATCGTCGTCGCGGGCAGAGGGGGACCCAAGATGAATAAAGTCATTCTCATCGGAAACCTGACGAAAGATCCGGAGCTGCGCTATACGCCAAACGGTGTCGCTGTTGCCACCTTTACCCTTGCGGTGAACCGTCCGCGCCCCAATCAGGCGGGCGAGCGGGAAGCCGACTTCATCAACATTGTCGCTTGGCAGAAGCTGGCCGATCTGTGCGCCACGTATCTGCGCAAAGGCAGACAAGCGGCTGTCGAAGGACGCATTCAGACGCGATCCTACGACAACAAGGAAGGAAAAAGGGTGTACGTGACAGAAGTTGTGGCGGAAAACGTCCAGTTCCTGGGCGGGCGCGGCGGTGAAGGCGCAGGTTACGATCCCGGCTTTGGCGGCGGGAAACCGGCCGGCGGCCAGCGAGACGACTTTGATCCATTTGGAGATCCCTTTGCCGATGCCGGCAAGCCGATCAACATTTCGGATGACGACTTGCCGTTCTGATTTGGGGTTGCGTTCAATCGTAGAACTTCACATTTCCTGCAAAAGGAGGGACTTTTCATGGCGCGCAAAGGACGTCCGAACAAGCGTCGCAAAGTGTGCTACTTCAAGGTAAACAAAATCAAGCACATCGACTACAAAGACACCGATCTGCTGAAGAAGTTTATCAGCGAGCGCGGCAAAATCCTGCCTCGTCGCGTAACCGGCACTTCTGCGAAGTATCAGCGCATGCTGACCGTAGCGATCAAACGTGCCCGTCAAGTGGCACTGCTGCCGTACACGGCTGAATAATTGACACAAGCAAAAAGGGGGACACAATTGCGTGGCCCTCTTTTTTCCATATTATTTGTCATTGCCAGATTCTCAGAGAGGTGTCGCCATGCCTTCCAAAACCAAACAACTGGCGGAAAACGCCGTGCTGTTGGCCATCGCGCTGATTCTGCTGTTCGTCAGCCTCTACACGGTGCTGGGCGTCGCAACCGGTTTATTGCTTCCGCTGCCGTTCGTGCTGCTGGGCATGAGACGAACGGTGACGAACATGATCTGGATCGTGTCGGGCTTTGCCTTGTTGGGCGGAGTGCTGACCGGGCCGATGACCGGCTTTATCGCGCTCCTGTCCGGGCTGTGGGGCGGCGCCATGGGCGTGATGTACGCCAAGCGCGGGACGGCGCTGTCCGCGATTACGGCGGGAGCCGGCGTGGTGTTTCTCGGATACGTTTCCTTTTTGGCTCTCGCTGCGTTTGTCCTGCATGTCGACTTCCAGGCGGTCATGCGGGAGGCGGCAGCCTTTAAGCCGTCGTTTATGACCAAAGAGCAGTTTGAACAGTCAATCGCGCTTGGCAGAATGGTGATGCCGGCGTTTCTGGTCATGCTCAGCTACCTGCAGAGCGGCATCACGCACGGGCTGGCGCGCCTGATCGGCAAGCGGCTGGGATACCCCGTGCCCGCCTTGAAGCCGGTACGCGAATGGAGTTTTCCCCGCTCCCTGCTGTACTACTACTTCGCCGCCCTGATCGGCCTGTTTTTGATCGGGCAGGAGCCGGAGGGAACGTTCTGGTCAAGCGCCGTTCTCAACGTAAAGGTGATGCTGGACGGCATCTTTGCCCTGCAGGGATTGGCTTTCTGTCTGTTTGCGATTCATCTGTACGGATGGAAGCGATTGGCTCCCGCGCTAGTTGTCTCTCTATTTATTTTTCCTTTCCTAACTACTATACTTAGCTTATTAGGCATTTTTGATCTGGGGCTTCAATTGCGCAAAAAACTGGAAACAAGAGTGAAGAGGGGCTGAGGAAATGCCCAAATTCCTGTTAAAGCGTTGGTACGGGCTGCATATGGTCCTGGCTCTCAGCTTTAGCTTGTTGCTGTTGGGGATTTTGACGCTGCATCACTGGATGTACGGGGCGATCGGGATCATCTGTCTGATTGGCCTGGTTCTTTATGCCCTGCAAGCGGAAAAAGGCTTTCAACGGGATCTGCGCCTATACCTGGCTACGGTGACGCACCGGGTGAAAAAAGCGGGAGACGGCGTCATCCAGGAACTGCCGATCGGCATATTGCTGTACAACGAAGAGAAGGTAATCGAGTGGGTAAACCCGTTCATGACACAGATGTCGGGAGACGAGATGATGATCGGCAAGAGTCTCCAGGACGTTTTTCCGCATCTGACCTGGAAACCGGAGCAGAAGCGGCTGGAGTTTACCTACAACGAACGTACCTATGAAGTGCTGATCCGGCCCGAGGAGCGGCTGCTCTACTTTACGGACATTACCGACATGAAAGAGCTGACGCTTCGCTACCATCGCGAAAAGGCCGTGCTCGCCATCATCCACCTGGACAATCTGGACGAAGTGGGACAGGTCATGGACGAACAAAGCCGCACCCTGCTTTCCACCAGCGTGTCCGGGGTCATTACGGAGTGGGCCAACAAGCACGGCATTTACCTGCGTCGACTCACCGCCGACAAGTTTTTGGGACTGATGGAGCGAGAGACGCTGGACAAATTGGAAGAAAGCCGTTTTGACATTTTGGACGTCGTGCGGGAGATGACGGCCGACAACAAGATTCCGCTGACGCTCAGCATCGGGGTGGGAGCGGCGGCCGACACTTACATCGAACTGGGACAAATGGCCCAATCCAGCCTGGATATCGCGTTGGGACGGGGCGGCGACCAGGCGGCCGTCAAAGTAGGGAACAAATTGACGTTTTACGGCGGCAAATCCAACGCCGTGGAGAAGCGCACGCGCGTACGGGCCCGCGTGATCGCCCACGCGCTGCGCGATCTGATCCACGAGGCGGAGCATGTCATCGTCATGGGCCACAAGCAGCCGGACATGGACTCGATCGGCGCGTCGCTCGGGGTGCTGAAGGCGGTGCAGGTCCACAACAAAGACGCCTACATCGTCATGGACGAGGGCAACTCCTCCGTGGATCGGCTGATGAAGGAGATCTACGCCCATCCGGAGCTGGCCGAATCGTTCATCACGCCGGAGCAGGCGATTCGTCTCGTCACCGGCCGGACGCTGCTCGTCGTCGTTGACACGCACCGGCCGTCGCTGGTCATCGAGCCGCAGCTTCTGCAGGAAACCAGCCGGATCGTGGTGATCGACCACCACCGCCGCTCCGAGGAGTTCATCGAGCCGGTGCTCCTGTACCTGGAACCGTACGCCTCCTCCACGTCGGAGCTGGTGACGGAGCTGCTGCAGTACCAGAGCGAACGGTTAAACATCGACAGCCTGATCGCGACGGCCCTGCTGGCCGGGATCGTGGTGGATACCAAGAGCTTCGCGTTCCGCACCGGTTCGCGTACCTTCGAAGCGGCGTCGTTTTTGCGCCGTAACGGGGCGGACACGGCGGCGGTGCAGCGTCTGCTGAAAGAAGACCTGCAGCAGTATGTAAAGCGGGCCCGCGTCATCATGAACACGGAGACGTACCGCGACAACATGGCGATTGCCGTGGGCGATCCGAACGAGGACTTTACGCAGGTGCAGGTGGCCCAGGCGGCGGAGCAGCTATTGACGCTGTCCGGGATTGCCGCTTCGTTCGTCGTCGCCAGACGCGCGGACGACACCGTGCTGATCAGCGCCCGTTCCCTGGGGGACATCAACGTCCAATCCATCATGGAGCAGTTGGGCGGCGGCGGCCACTTGAACGGCGCGGCCACCCAGATCGAGGGCATTTCCCTGCAAGAGGCGGTCAAGCGCTTGAAAGAAGCGATCGATGCGGTCGTCTAGGCGGGGAGGAACTGTTTTGCGCTCTGCCCTCGACCAGTATTCGATGAAAAGGGGGAAACGACGATGAAAGTCATTTTTCTGCAAGATGTGAAAGGACAAGGCAAGAAAGGCGAAGTGAAAGACCTGTCCGAAGGCTATGTGCGCAACTTCCTGCTGCCGCGCGGACTGGTCAAGGAAGCCACGGAAGCCAACCTGAAGACGCTGGAGGCGCAGAAGCGCAGCGAGGCGAAACGCAAGGAGCAGGAGAAGCAGGAAGCCCAGGAACTGGCACAAAAGCTGAACGAACTGACCGTGAAGGTAGCGGGAAAAGCGGGAGAAGGCGGCCGCCTGTTCGGCGCCATTTCGAGCAAACAGGTGGCGCAGGCCTTGGAAGAGCAGTTCAACATAAAGGTAGACAAGCGCAAACTGGAAATGGATGCGATTCGTTCGCTGGGCGTGACCCAGATCAAGGTCAAGCTGCACAACGAAGTGACGGCAACGCTCAAAGTGCACGTGGTGGAAGAATAAGCTAGGCAAGCGAGGGGTGTGACGTGAGCGACCTGTTTTTGGACCGTGTGCCGCCGCAAAACAACGAAGCCGAGCAGTCTGTTCTGGGGGCCGTGTTCTTATCCAAGGAAGCTCTCATCACGGCCATCGAGATTCTTCGACCGGAAGATTTCTACAAGACGGCGCATCAGCGGATTTTTAAAACGATGCAGGACCTCTACGAAAGAGGGGAACCGGTCGACCTCGTCACGGTGACGGCGGAACTGCAGGACCACAAGCTGCTGGACGAAGTGGGCGGCGTCACCTATCTGACGGAAATCGCCAGATCCGTGCCGACGGCGGCCAACATCGAGTATTACGCCCGCATCGTCGAGGAAAAGTCGCTGCTGCGCCGGCTGATTCGCACGGCGACGAAGATTGCCAATGACGGTTATTCGCGCGAAGACGACGTCACGCAGATTCTCGCGGACGCCGAGAGATACATCCTGGAAATTGCCCAGAACCGCAACAGCGGGGGCTTTACGCCGATTCGCGACGTGCTGTTGGAAACCTACGAGCGGATCGAGTTTCTCAGCCAGAGACGGGGCGACGTGACCGGCATTCCGTCCGGTTACCCCGACCTGGACAAAATGACCTCCGGCTTTCAGCGCAGCGACCTGATCATCCTGGCCGCCCGTCCGTCCGTGGGGAAAACCGCGTTTGCGCTGAACGTGGCGCAAAACGTGGCGGCCCGGGCGGGAGAGACCGTGGCGATCTTTTCGCTGGAGATGGCGGCGTCGCAGCTCGTACAGCGGATGATCTGCGCGGAAGGCAACCTGGATGCGTCCCGGATGCGGACGGGTTGGCTGGAAGAGGACGATTGGCAGAAGCTGACGATGGCGATCGGGACGCTGGCCAAAGCCCCCATCTACATCGACGATACGCCGGGGATTACGGTGCAGGACATACGGGCCAAATGCCGGCGGCTGCAGGCGGAAAAGGGATTGGGGCTGATCCTGATCGACTACCTGCAGCTCATTCAGGGTCGCGGGCGCGGAGAAAACCGGCAGCAGGAGGTTTCGGAAATCTCCCGTACACTGAAAGGGATCGCCCGCGAGCTGAACGTGCCGATCATCGCGCTCTCCCAGTTGAGCCGCTCCGTGGAGCAGCGCCAGGACAAGCGGCCGATGATGTCGGACATTCGCGAATCCGGCTCCATCGAGCAGGACGCGGATATCGTGGCGTTCCTGTACCGGGACGACTACTACGACAAGGAAACCGAGAACAAAAACGTGATCGAAGTCATTATCGCCAAGCAGCGGAACGGCCCGACCGGAACCGTGGAGCTGGCGTTTTTAAAGGAATACAACAAGTTTGTCAGCCTGGACAACCGCTTCCGCGACATGGCGGGTTGAGCATCGGACCGCGGGCAGCGAAGGCGGCACAGGCAAGCGCGAAGCCGGACGACCGTCCGGCTTTTTTGCTGCATCCGGACGCCGGCGGCAAATGGGGGATCAGCGGCGGTTTTTCTGAATAAGATAAAAATACCGAACGTAGAATCTACCCAAACTCCTAACGTTCGTATTTTCGTTGACAGGTATGAAATGGTTTAGTACACTTAGAGTGTTTCAGGCCCAATAAGGATATGATGAGAGCAGGAGGTGTTTTTCGATGTCAACGGTCGTTGTCGTCGGAACCCAATGGGGCGATGAAGGAAAAGGGAAGATTACGGACTATCTGGCGGAAAGCGCAGAGGTAGTGGCCCGTTACCAGGGGGGTAACAATGCGGGGCACACGATTATTTTTGACGGAAACAAGTATAAGCTGCATCTGATTCCTTCCGGGATTTTCTATAAAGACAAAATCTGCGTCATCGGCAACGGGATGGTGATCGATCCGAAGGCGCTGGTGGCGGAGCTGGAATACCTGCACGGCTTCGGTTTCTCCACGAAAAACCTGAAAATCAGCGACCGCGCGCACGTCATCATGCCGTACCACATCAAGCTGGACAGCGTGGAAGAAGACAGCCGCGGCCAGAACAAGATCGGCACCACGCGCAAGGGAATCGGTCCGGCGTACATGGACAAAGCGGCGCGAATCGGCATCCGCATCGCCGATCTCCTGGACAAGGACGAGTTCGCGCGCAAGCTGGAGCGCAATTTGGCCGAGAAGAACCGCCTGCTGGAGAAAATGTACAACACCAGCGGCTTTGACCTGAAAGAAGTGCTGGAAGAATACCTGGGGTATGCGGAGATCATCCGCCCGTACGTCACCGACACGTCGGTGGTGCTGAACGACGCGATTGACCGCGGCAACCGCGTTCTGTTTGAAGGAGCGCAGGGGGTACTCTTGGACATCGATCAAGGCACCTATCCGTACGTCACCTCCTCCAACCCGATTGCCGGCGGGGTCACGATCGGTTCCGGCGTCGGTCCGACCAAGATCAACCAGGTGATCGGCGTCGCCAAAGCCTACACCACCCGCGTCGGTGACGGCCCGTTCCTGACCGAACTGACCGACGCTACTGGCGACCACATTCGCGAAGTGGGGTACGAGTACGGCACGACGACCGGACGTCCGCGCCGCGTCGGCTGGTTTGACAGCGTGGTGGTCCGCCATGCCCGCCGCGTCAGCGGGATCACCGGCCTGGCCGTGACCAAGCTGGATACGCTCACCGGCATCGACACCCTGCGCATCTGCACGGCGTACGAGTACAACGGGCAAATCATCGAGTCGTTCCCGGCCAATCTGAACATGCTGGCCAAATGCAAACCGGTTTACGAAGAGCTGCCGGGGTGGAAGGAAGACATCACCGGCGTACGCAGTCTCAACGACCTGCCGGAGAACGCCCGCCACTACGTGGAGCGCATCACCCAGCTCACCGGCATTCCGCTCTCCATTTTCTCCGTGGGTCCGGACCGCGAACAGACCGTGGTTGTCCGCGGCATCTACGGATAATCCTTGCGTATCGGGCGGGTTTTCCGCAAAAAAGCTGCCATATCAGGCAGCTTTTTTCTATGTCCTGCGATGTTCCTACGCCCGATTTCGTAGTGCGAAGGATGTGGTTTCCCGCCCTGTTTGGCCAAACGTCCTGGTCCGGCCCTCCCATCCCGGGCGGAAAGAAGGCCCGTACATGTCCCTGCCCCTGTCGGCTGCGTTTGTGCCTGGGGAGGATAAGCGTGGAGCAAATTTTTTTCCGCCGGACAGACACAAAACGACTTTGTCTGGGCATATGGTAAGGCATACCAAGGAAAGAAAATGAGGTGGTCGCGATGATGGGATTCGATCAAAAGGCAATGAAACTCCTGGGCAAGAACGTTCAGGTGAAAATGTTCAACGGCTGCGTCATCAAAGGAACCATGACTCATTTTGACAACGGGTATCTCTGCTTCATCACCACATACAAGCAGCGGGATGCGGGGAAAACGACGATTCGCCGTCTGGCGCTGAAAGACATCACGTCGATGGTCGAGGTGTGACGTCCCGATGCACATGCCAAATACAGCCACCTGCCCCGATGAGAGGGAAGGTGGCTTCATTTGCGACTTGCGGCTAGACCATGCCGCCGCAGGCGCGGATGATGTCGGTCGCTTCGTCGCCTCGTTCTTCCGGCACGACAGCGGTGAGCAGGATGCTGGCTTCCAGATTGTCGTCGCCGCGGTCGGCCATTCCGCTCGCATCCGGATTGGCCGCCGCCAGAATGCTGGCGTCGCGGCCGCTGGGGAAATCGCCCGCTGTGGTCATCTTCGCCAGACTGGGGATTTCTCCGGTGATCGGGTTGAGGATGTTCTCCACGCCATCGCCGGGAAACTGACCGATCCGGTCGATCTGAACGATGTCGAAACCGGCCTGGCGAAGTTTGTCGCCCGCCTGGACAGCTGCTTCCTCGGTCTTGAATCCGGCCAAAATGTTGCGTTCCTTCACGTGTGCCGCTCCTCTCAACATTTCTGCATGAGCACTGCCGCTCTGGTGTCCATATGATGCCTTTTTGTCGGAGCGTTTATTCGACAATATTTTACACTTGATGTTGTCGTTATTTTTGTGGTAAAGTCGACATAGTTGGTTTCTTTAGGCAATTTGACAGGCAACTGGAAACAAGAGAATAGGCTTTTTGACCTGGACGGTATTTTTCAAATATTCAGCAAGTACCGGCAATTGGAAAAGCTGTACTGTTTTCAGGAGGGACAAGGTATGCAATGGGCCGAATGGAAGGCCAGGCTGCAAAAGCGGATGAGCAGCTTCATCCAGAACGGCAGCCAACTGGCGAAGCGCGCGGCGGCACGCACGAACGCGTATCTCCGCACCCATAAAAAGCAAACCCTATCCATAGCGGCAGGATTGCTACTGACAACGACAATTGGAGTATCAGCCTACAGTTACTATACGAGCAACGTCATCCCGATCTATCACGTGTTTGTAAACGGACAGGAAATCGGCGTGGTGAACAGTCCGGACGTGGTGAACAACTGGATCAAGGCAAAGCTGGCGGAGGAAAAGGACAAGCACGGCCTGAACCTGACGCTTTCCAACTACATAACGTTTACGGAAGAGAAGGTTTACAAGGGCACATACGACAATGCCGCCGCGATTGAAAAGCTGTCGGATCTTGCCGGCATCAAGGTGGAAGCCGTCAAGCTGGTCGTCGACGGCAAAGTGATCGGCTACGCCGCCGATCGCCGTTCGGCCGAAGAAGCGCTGGCCAAGGTGAAGGAAAAGTTCTCCGGCATCCCCGCCGTGAGAGGAAAACAAGCGATGGTGGCGGCCGCGTCCATGCCGCCGGCGATGCCTGAAAAGGTCAAGGAAGTGACGTTCAAGGAAGACGTGAAGCTGGAAAGCGACTCGGTCGCGGCGGCGCAGGTGCTGCCGGTGGACAAGCTGGAAGAACTGCTGTCCAGAGGCACGTTGAAAACCGTCACCCATACCGTGGTGCAGGGCGATTGCATCGGCTGCATCGCGCAGAAGTACGGCATCACCTCCAAGGACATTTACGCCAACAACCCGGGGATTACGGAAGACACCGTGCTCCAGTTGGGGCAAAAGATCAACGTGACGGCCATCCGGCCCCTGGTCACGGTCCAGGTGAAGGAGGAGGTCTCGCAAAAAGAGGCGATTCCGTACACCACGCAGATCAAAAACAACGACAAGCTGCCCAAAGGGGAAACCAGAGTCGTCCAGGAAGGACGCGACGGCAGCAAGCTGGTCAGCTACCAGGTGGTCAAGGAGAATGGACAGGTGGTTGACCGCAGGGTGCTCAACCAGCAGGTGCTGGTCCAGCCTGTGGCCAAAATTGTGGAACGGGGCACCAAGGTGATTCCGTCCCGTGGGACAGGCCGTTTCGCCTGGCCGGCCAGAGGCTATATCAGCAGCGGCTTTGGCATGCGCTGGGGCAAACTGCACAAAGGCATCGACATCGCCGGTTCCGGTACGGTCCGGGCGGCCGACAACGGCCGTGTCGTGTTCGCCGGATGGGATGGCGATTACGGGAAATCCATTTTGATCGACCACGGAAACGGGATGAAGACCCGCTACGGCCACTTGCGTTCCATCAATGTAAAGGTCGGCCAAGTGGTGGAACAGGGCGCACCGATCGGCGTCATGGGCTCTACCGGAGATTCCACCGGGGTTCACCTCCATTTCGAGGTGATAAAAAATGGACGAGTCCAGAACCCGCTTCGTTTCCTGAATTAGCACATTCATCGAAAAAAAGGGCGTTCCTCCGAAAACGGAGGAGCCCTTTTCTTGTTGCGCGAGAGGCGTCCGTGCAGGGGGATGACAAGTATTACAAGGCGGGCTTGTGGAGGAAAAAACCGGGGTCGAGTGGAATCCAATAGACAGAAGGGGGGAGCGGAATGGCAAAACTCCTGGTTGTGGACGATGAAAAGCCAATTGCCGATATTTTGAAGTTTACATTTGAAAAAGAAGGCTATCAGGTGGTCTGCGCCTATGACGGCGAAGAAGCGCTGCTTCAGGTGCAGAACGAAAAGCCGGACCTGATCCTTTTGGATGTGATGCTCCCCGGCCGGGACGGGATGGACGTCTGCAGGGTGGTGCGGCAGACTTGCGACGTGCCGATTATCATGCTCACGGCCAAAGATTCGGAGCTGGACAAGGTGTTGGGATTGGAGCTGGGGGCGGACGATTACGTGACCAAGCCGTTCAGCGCGCGGGAACTGGTCGCCCGCGTCAAGGCCCATCTGCGCCGGCAGAAACCGAAAAACGAGGAGCAGGACATCCGCCAGATCCGCGTGCACGAGCTGGAGATCGACCTGAATTCGTACACGGTGGAGAAGGCGGGAGAGCCGCTGGACCTGACGCATCGCGAGTTTGAACTGCTCGCATACCTGGCTCGCCATCAGGGACAGGTCTTGACGAGGGAGCACCTGCTGCAGTCGGTATGGGGATTCGACTACTTTGGCGATGTGCGCACCGTCGACGTGACGATTCGCCGGCTGCGCGAAAAAATTGAGGACGATCCCAGCCAGCCGAAGTACATCATTACGCGCCGCGGTCTGGGGTACACCATGCGCAATCCGGGTCTGGGAGGAACGGCCGGATGAGACCGCTCCGGCTGTTTACCACGGTCCAGTGGAAAGTGGTCGTCATCTACATGCTCTTGATCTTGATGGCCATGCAGTTTATCGGTGCCTATTTTGCGCGGGAAGTGGAAAGCTACTACCTCAACAACTTCTCGGAGACGCTGAACGCCCAGGCCAGCCTGCTGGCCACCCATCTGGAGGGGTACCTGCGCCCGCGCGACGCCAAGGAACAGAGTGCCGATGAGGTCAGGCAGGGCATCGACAACCTGATCAACAACCTGGTGAAGCTGAACGGGGCCAACGTCCAGGTCATCGACTCCAACGGCACGGTGATCAGCACGACGGAAGACAAGCGCATCATCGGCCAGCGCACGTCCCAGCCGGAAGTGACGATCGCCCTCCTGGGAACGCGCAGCGAGTCGATGCGGATCGACCCGCGGACCGGAGACCGGGTAAAGGTGCTGGTGCTGCCGGTCAAGGGAGACAACATCGTCTACGGGGCCGTGTACATGGTCGCTTCCATGGAAGGCACGTACATGACGATTCGCAAGATGAACGGGATTCTCGCCTCGGGGACGATGATCGCGCTGCTCTTGACGGCCGGATTGGGCGTGGTACTGGCTCGGACGATAACCACGCCGGTCAAGGAGATGACCCGTCAGGCGCGAGCCGTCGCGGACGGAGATTTTAACAGGAACGTACGTGTGTACAGTGAAGATGAAATCGGCCAGCTGGGCATGGCCTTTAACCACATGACCCGGCGGCTGCAGGAGGCCATCCTGCAGCAGGAAGAAGAGCGCGAAAAGCTGGCCGGCATTCTCAGCAACATGTCCGACGGCGTGATCGCGGCCAACAGGGATGGCCAGATCATCCTGCTAAACCGATCGGCGGAAGAGATGCTGCAGGTGACGATGAACGAGTGCGTGCAAAAAGGGTCTACCCTGCACGACCTTCTGCGGCTGCCGCCGGAGGAGGAGATGCCGCTGTACGCCCAGGAAGAGCCGCTGTTTATCGAGATGATGCTGCCCAACCGGGATGTGCTGATTCTGCGCGTGACGTTTACCCCGCTGCAGCATGACAGCGGCAAAAAGGGCGGCATCATCGCCGTGCTGCAGGACGTGACCGAGCAGCAGCGGCTGGAGCAGCAGCGCCGGGAGTTTGTGGCCAACGTGTCGCACGAGCTGCGCACGCCGCTGACCACGATCAAAAGCTACGTGGAAGCGCTGCTGGACGGAGCGGTCGAGGAGCCGGAGCTGTCCAACCGCTTCTTGCGGGTCACGATGTCGGAGACGGAGCGGATGATCCGGCTCGTCAACGATTTGCTTCAGCTTTCCCGCTTTGATTCGCAGGGCGTCCGCCTGCACTGCAAGGACGTGAATGCCAACCAACTGCTGCGCTACGCGGCGGACCGCTTTTCCCTGTTCGGCGAGCAGCAGGGGGTGCAGCTCAGCCTGGACATCCAGGAAACGCTGCCCGACGTCCACATCGACAAGGACGCGATCAATCAGGTGCTGGACAACCTGCTGTCCAATGCGATCAAGTATACACCCGCGGGCGGCTCGGTGGTGCTGCGGGCACACGCCAACCGGCATCAAAAACGGGTGTACATCTCGATCGCCGACACCGGCATCGGCATTCCCAGCCGGGATTTGAAGCGGATTTTCGAGCGGTTTTACCGCGTCGACAAGGCGCGTTCGCGCGGACAGGGCGGAACCGGCCTCGGCCTCGCCATCGCCCGCGAACTGGTGCAGGCGCATGGAGCCGAGATTGAGATTGCCAGCGAGTTGAACCAAGGAACCACGGTGACGTTCTGGGTGCCGTTTGCCAAAGGGGGGAAGGCGGGATGAAGCAGTGGAAGGAACCCGCCAAAACCGTGCTGCTCAACCTCCTGGTGCTGACCAGCTTTTGTCTGACCGCGCTGTTGTGGAGCAATCAGCCCAAGTTTCAATTCATCGAGCCGGCCCAGTACAAGGAGTCAAAGCCGGTGCAGGAAAAACAATTGGAAGAGCTGGTGACGCCGGAGTCGGTCATTTTCCACTACGGGCAGAACCGGCACACGAAGGCGAACGCGACGGACGGGCAGTATCGCGTCATCGTTCAGGTGGAAATGCCCAAGTGGATCTTCCTCGACTTCGCTCCGTATCCGCTCACCACGGACAAATGGGAGGCAATTGCCCGGGAAAAGCAGGGGGTGGAGATTCGCTTTCGCAGCAGCGTCCCCATGTCTGTCGTGGGCCGTTTGGTGACGATTCGCGATGAGAACGAAGCCAGGCTGAAAAGCATCGACCGTTTGTGGCTGTATTACGAGGAAGAGGAAGACGTCGTGTACGCCCTGTTCATTTCCACGGAAGAAGAGCGGGTGATGCGGGCGCGCACGTCGATCAGTCCCAAGGATTTGCGGCAGTCTTACCTGCCGACCGGCAACGCCATGCCGGAACAGATCCTGAAAGTGGTCGGGCCGCCGCGGAGCATGCCCACGGTGGAGCAGCGATATGCGCTCGGAGACATGTACTATCTGCCCAAAAACCAGACGAGGATGCAGGCGTTTCGCTACAGCTACCATACGCTGACCAACGACCAGTTGATTGACGCCTACTTCCTCGACCGGACGCTGGTCCGACAAATCATGGAGCGGGACAAAACGCTGATTTTTACCGACGGCAGCCGCTCGATCCTGCTGCGCTCCGAACAGCAGGCGATCACCTTTACCGACCCTGCCTTTCAACCGGGCGGGCAGGAACTGACGGACGAGGAAAAGGTCAAAGGGGCGGTCTCGTTTATCAACAAACACGTGGGGTGGACAGGCGACTTTCACTTCGAGACAATCAAAAGGAGCTACAACGAAAAAGACGTGATCACGTTCCGGCAGTACGTCGGCGCCTATCCGCTGGTCAGCCAGGACAGTTATCCGATCGACGTGATCCGTATCACCTCGGAGGCGGGGCAGGTGGTGACGATGGATCGTTCGCTGTTGGATCTGGACCGCTACATCGACAACCACGAGTGGATCGTGATGTCCGGACCGGAGCTGTACCAGTATATCCGCGACAAACAGTTGGCGGATACCGAACAGATTACCAACGCGTACCTGGCGTACGAGACCCGAACGACCCCCGAGTACGTCGAACTGACGCCAGTCTGGGTCGTGGAGATCGCCAATCGGGCCAATCTGTACATTCCCGCCCGGGTGCAGCGGGGAGGAGGACAGGCACATGGATTGGAGTAGAGCCAAGACCATTTTGATCTGGGCCTTTCTCTTCCTCGATCTGTTTCTCGGCTACCAGGTGTACGTGACCCGGTTCAGCCATTGGCAGAGCCCGGAGGCGGTGCAGGCGGACAGGTGGGACATCGAGATGTATCTGAATCAGCAAAACATCTCGCTGGAAGCGGAGGTGCCGCAGGAGACGCCGGCGATGACCTACCTCAACGCGGAGTACGCCGGCATCAATGCGATCACCCTGCAGGAGATACCCGGCATTCGGGTGACGATGGAAAAAATGGCGCTGGCCGCCCGGCTGGACCCGCCGCTTCCGATCCGCGGACAGTTCACCCCGGGCGATCTGCTGCGCCAGCTCGGCCCGCGCATGCTGCACGCCGACCAATACACGGCCGATCTGTATCAATCCAGCCAGGGACGGCTGCTGTACTGGCAGACCTACAAGAAGCTGCCGCTCTTTGTGGCCCCGCTGGAAATCTACCTGGAGGACGGCGCGGTCCTCGGGTACCGGCAAACCTACCTGCACCTTCGCAGCCAGGGGGCGTCCCGGCAGGTCATTTCGCCGTACACGGCCATTCGCTCGCTGGTGGACAAGCGGATCATTCAGCCGGGCGAGCGGATCGAGAGCGTCCGTCTCGGATACTACGGCTCGTACGATGCGGACGTCCAGGTGCTGGCCCCGGTGTGGCGCGTCATCCACGACGGCAAGCAGCATTTTGTCAACGCGTTCACCGGCGCGCTGGAACGGCCGCTGGTGACGTCCAAACCGTGAGGGCTGTCCAAACTGACCGTGAGGCCCGCCCGGAACGCGGGTCGGCGACCGCACGAGGAGGACAGTCCAAACTGTGAGGCCCGCCCGGAATGCGAGTCGGCGTCCGCACGAGGAAGACAGTCCAAATTGTGAGGCTCGCCCGGAACGCGAGTCGGCGTCCGCACGAGGAAGACAGTCCAAATTGTGAGGCTCGCCCGGAACGCGAGTCGGCGACCGCATGAGGAAGACAGTCCAACCGGCGGCGACGCCCGGGCGGGAAGGACTTCCAGACGGTGTCGTGACCATCGCCGACGTTTTTCAGACCGGACAGTTTTTTTGCAACGTGACGTGTGAAGGAAGAGGGATTGCGGTGAGATTTAGTGTTCTGGCAAGCGGCAGCACGGGCAACGCCATCTACGTGGCGACCGACCGTGTTTCCGTGTTGATCGATGTGGGCATTACCGGAAAACAGGCAGAGGCGGCCCTGCGGGAGATCGGGGTCAATCCGGGGGAGCTGGACGCCATTCTGGTTACCCACGAGCATGTGGACCATATCAAAGGCATCGGCGTGATGGCCCGCCGCTACAATCTGCCCATTTATGCCAACCAAAAGACGTGGGCCGAGCTGGACAAACAGATCGGTACCATTCGAGAAGATCAAAAGCGCTTCTTTGAGGTGGGCGAAAAGAAGGAACTGGAGGATTTGGGGATCGAGTCGTTCGGCATTTCCCACGACGCCGCCGAACCGATGGGGTTTTGCTTTTACCACGGCCGGAAAAAACTGAGCGTCGCTACTGACCTTGGCTATGTCAGCGACCGGATCAAGCAGACGATTCGCGACGCGGACGCCTACATTTTTGAAGCGAACCACGATGTGGAGATGCTGCGCATGTCGCAGTATCCGTGGAGCATCAAGCAGCGGATTCTGAGCGACGTGGGCCATCTCTCCAACGAAGCGGCCGGCGAGGCGCTGGGCGACTTTTTGGGCGGCCGTGCGGAGCGGGTCTACCTCGCCCACCTGAGCAAGGAAAACAACATGATCGATCTGGCCCGTCTCACGGTGAAAAGCGTCCTGGAGGAGCGGGGACTGAAAGTGGGCGACGACGTCCATCTGCGGGAGACCTACCCCGACCGGCCGACCAGATTGGAAGTGCTGTAGACGCGCATGGTCAGGAACGAGGCTGGAGCGGTGTGACAGGAGGTTCATAGGTGGCGGGCCCGGCAATCTGTTGGATGCGGTGGTGCAGCTCGGCGTCCAGCTCGTGCATGCTGCCGATCAGCTCGTCCTTCGTCAGCAAGCCCTTGGCCTCCAGCAGTTCCACCAGCGCGTGCAGCAGCAGCGCGTTCTGGTATCCCACTTCCTGCAGGTCGGCCAGCTTGGCGATGACCTTTACGTCTTTCATGCCTATCAATCCTTTCTCGCATCTCTGCGAATCCTTCGCGGAAAGCCTTACCTCCAGCATATCCGTGCCGCTTGCGGTTTATGCCGGTTTGCTGGTGCTCTTCCACAACCTTTCCATATTTCTCACGCGATTTTGCCGAAAACACGTCGTATACTGAAAGTGTCGCAATCGTATGTATACGTAGGCAAAAAAGCCGCTAAGCTAGGTAAGTAGAGAAAGGAGAGCGAGAACCATGGGTTTTTACGATGATATGGCGCATGTGGAGCAGAAAAAGCGCAAGCAGCCGGGTGTCGGACGCTTGATCATGACGTCGATCACCTCGGCCGTGATCGGCGGGATGGTCGTCCTCTTGATGCTGCCGACCCTCTCCAAATCGGGATACATCTCCATGGTGGAACCGGGCACGGCCAATGCCATGACCAATCCGGCCGCCAAACTGTTTGCCCAGCCGATCTCCGTCGAAGTCAATACCGCGACGGTGGAAGCCGTGGAAAAAGTGGAAGACGCGGTCGTCGGCGTGATCAACATCCGCCGGGTAGTCAACTGGTTCAACCAGGAGTCGGTGACGCGCGGTGAAGGGTCCGGGGTTATCTTTGAAAAGAAAAACGGCAAAGCGCACATCATCACCAACAACCACGTGATTGACGATGCCGAAAAAGTGGAGGTCGTCCTGCCGTCCGGGGACAAGGTGGACGCCAAAGTGATGGGGTACGACCCGTTTACCGACCTGGCTGTGCTGGAGATCGACGGCTCCAAGGTGACGAAGGTGGCGGAGTTGGGCGACTCTAGCACGCTGAAAGTGGGCGAACCGGCGATCGCCATCGGCAACCCGCTTGGCATGGAGTTCTCCCGCACCGTTACGCAGGGCATTATCAGTTCGCTGCAGCGCTCCATGCCGATTGACGTGGATCAAGACGGGCAGGATGACTGGGAGCTGGACGTCCTGCAGACGGACGCGGCGATCAACCCGGGGAACAGCGGCGGCGCGCTGGTCAACATCTACGGACAGGTAATCGGGATCAATACGCTGAAGATTTCCAAGGAAGGCGTTGAGGGGCTGGGCTTTGCCATCCCGATCAACGACGTGAAGGCGATTGTCGGCCAACTGATGCAGTACGGCCAGTTGAAACGACCGTATCTGGGCATTATTCCTTACGATTTGACCAACGTTCCCCGTTATCACTGGAAAGAGACGCTGAATCTGCCGGACAGCGTGAAAGCGGGCGTCGTCATTCGCGACGAGGTGCCGAAATTCTCCCCGGCCGGCCAAGCGGGTCTGCGTATGTACGACGTCATCGTCAAGCTGGACGGCAAGGAAATCAACAACGCCGCTCAACTGCGCAAATACCTGACCCTGAACAAGAAGCCGGGTGACAAGATCGAAATCACCTACTACCGGGATGGCTTCCAGAAGACAACTACCGCCACTCTGACCAATCCGCCGCAGCGGTGACGCGGTCCCAACCGGGCCGCCAACGCGGCTGTCTCTTTGAACCAAATGCGCTTCCTCCTCTAACGGGTGTCGAACTGAATCGGCACCCCTTTTTTGCGTGTTCGCCGCCCGAGGCCTGCCTCCTCGTGACCATGTGCATGCAGTGCCGCACATCGTGTACAATGAAAGAAACATGAATCGAGAAGGAGACACCTGTGCCCGGTCCCTGCGCCGCAGACGGGACCGCCGCGCCAACAGGGACGGATGGGATATGGAACTGTTTCAACAAATCGTTTCCCTCTTGACGATTGCCAACCTGCTGCTGGCGGCCATTCTCATTTTTATGGAGAGGCGCAACATTGCCGCCACCTGGGCGTGGCTGATGGTGCTGCTGTTTTTGCCCGGCGTGGGATTCGTGTTTTATCTGCTGTTCGGACAGAAATTGACGCGGCGAAAGCTGTACAGGCTGCGCGAAGGCGAGTTTTCCCGGTTTCAGGAGGCGGTGGAGCGGCAGATGCGGCAGCTTGAAAACGGAACGCTGTGCTTTCGCGATCCGGCCATGCGCGATCATCGGGACATGATCCTGATGAATGTGGCCAGCGACGCCGCGCTGCTTACCCAGGACAATACGGTCGAGGTGTATACCGAAGGCTACAGCCTATTTGACGCGCTGTTTCAGAGTATCGACGAAGCGCGTGACCATATCCATATCACGACCTACATCCTTCGCGATGACGACCTGGGCGGACGGCTCATCCGGGCCCTGGCCGACAAGGCGCGGCAGGGGGTGGAGGTCCGACTGCTGTACGACGCGATCGGCTCGTCCCACCTGTCCACCCGCTTCTTCCGCCCGCTGGTGAAGGAGGGCGGACAGGTGGCCGCGTTCTTTCCGTCGCGGATTCCCTACGTGAACATCTGGGTCAACTTCCGCAACCACCGGAAGATCGCCGTCATCGACGGCAGGACCGGCTTCATCGGCGGATTCAACGTCGGCGACGAGTATCTGGGACTGCACAAACGGCTCGGCTACTGGCGGGACACCCATCTGAAGCTGACCGGCAGCGCCGTTCCCATGCTGCAGGCCCGCTTTTTCCTCGATTGGAACCTGTCCGCCACCCGGCGAATGGAGGAGTTGCCGCGGTACTTCCCCGAGCCGGTCGCGGCCGGCAGCGTGGGCGTCCAGATCGTGTCCAGCGGCCCCAATTCGGAGAAGCAGCAGATCAAGCACGGCTATCTGAAAATGATCTACAAGGCAAAAAAGCGCATCTTTGTGCAGACGCCCTACCTGATCCCGGACGACAGCCTGCTGACGGCCCTGAAGATGGCGGCCATGTCCGGCGTCGACGTCCGGGTCATGATCCCCGGCCGCGCCGACCACAAACTGGTCTACTGGGCGTCGCAATCCTACATCGGCGAGCTGTTGAAGAGCGGCGTCCGCTGCTTCCGGTACGACAAGGGCTTCCTGCACGCCAAGACGATGGTCGTCGACGGCGAAATCGCCTCGGTCGGCAGCGCCAACCTGGACATCCGCAGCTTCAAGATCAATTTTGAGACGAATGCCTTTCTGTTCGATACGGATCTGGCCACCCATCTGGAGCAGATCTTTCGGCAGGACTTGGCCGACTGTACGGAAGTGACCATGGAGGCGTACGAGCAGCGGCCGATCGTCGTGCGGCTGAAAGAGTCGCTGACGCGGCTGCTGTCGCCGATTTTGTAGGGGAGGCGGGCGGATTTCCGGACGACACCCACCGCCTGGCGATCCGGCCGGCCCGCCTCCTTCGCGGGAAATGACGGGGGCGCTTTCCCGGAACGGGGACAGCGTCATTTGACCTTTCCTGGAACTTGGGTAGAATAAGGACGGGTAACGAGAAAGAAAAAGGAGCGGAACACATGGAGCAGAAGACCAGAAACACGAACGAGCAGCCAACCGCACAAACAATCCGCATCGCTGGAACAGAGGTGGAGCTGCACCCGGAACACCCGGTGCGGTTTGCCTGCATGGAGCACGTCGACCAGGAGATCGATGAGTACGTGGATCAATTTGAGGCGGCGCCGGACACGTATCGGGCCGAAGACGTGGAAGGCGGCATCCTGGACAAGCGCTGCCGGGTGTGCGGCGCCGAGGGCAAGATCGCGCTCCTCCGCGGGAAAGGAATGTAGGACGTGCAGATCGCGATTGTCGCCGTGGGCAAACTGAAAGAAAAATATCTGCGCGAAGGGATCGACGAATACAGCAAGCGCCTCTCCGCCTACTGCAAGCTGCAGGTGGTGGAGGTGGCCGACGAAAAAGCGCCGGAAGAGCTGAGCCCCAGCGAGATGGAGCAGGTGAAGCGCCGGGAGGGCGAGCGCATCCTCGCCCAGCTCAAACCCGACCAGTACGTGATCGCGCTCGCCATCGACGGCCAGATGTGGTCCTCGGAGAAGCTCTCCGCCGAGATGGACAGGCTGGCCCTGCACGGACGCAGCCAGATCGCGTTCGTGATCGGCGGCTCCCTCGGACTGTCGCCCGAGGTGCTGAAGCGGGCCGATGCGCAGTTGTCGTTTTCCAAGATGACGTTTCCGCATCAGTTGGTTCGGTTGATCCTGCTGGAGCAGGTGTACCGGGCGTTTCGGATTAGCAGGGGGGAGCCTTATCATAAATAATGGAAAGTTTGACAAATTGATCATTCATGTTATATAAAGATAAAACTAGAGCTTTATTAAAAAAGGGGCAGATGGATATGAAATACGCAGTAGAGGATATATACAGGACAGAGGGTGTACCACAATACACCTTTGTTAAACCGCCAAACTATAATGATATTCTAGTAGATATAAGGAATCCTGGAAAGCCTGTCATCCTTGAGGGACAATCAGGAACAGGGAAAACTACCACTGTAAAAAAGATTATGGAAAATCATTTGCCGACGAGTGGGTTTGAGTATTTATCTGCTCGGAAAGCCTCAGACGTCACCAAGATAAATTCTATATCAGAAGGAAAACTAAGTGGTAAATATGTAATAGATGACTTTCATAGGCTATCGAATGACATTCAGGGTAAATTAGCAGACATTATTAAAATTGCTGCTGAAGAGCCAGAGGATGCTGGGTTGCCCAAATTGGTTATTTTAGGAATAAATAAAGTTGGAAGTGAATTGATACAACTAGTCCCGGATATTGCAAAAAGGTGTGGTATTCACAAAATATTACCTGCATCTAAAGATACGATTTTTGAATTAATAGCCCTAGGTGAAGAGAGACTAAATATTGTGATTAGTGATAAAGAAACTATATTTACAGAATCCAAAGGTGATTACTGGTTAACACAGTTACTTTGTCAAACCATATGTCTAATGAATGAAACAATTGAGACTTTAGAAGAAAAAAGGGAATTGTCTTTTAGATTAGAAGACTTAAGACGTCGAGTAATTAATCGATTAGAAAGTAGTTATGGTGACGCTGTAAAAGAGTTTTGCCGAGGGAAACGTTTTAGGCCTACTAATGATCCTTACTATCGTCTTCTTAAGTGTGTAAGTGAACAAGACAGCGCTATTGTTGACTTAAAGGAGTTAGCTGATAATTTTCCAGAAGTTAGCGGGAGCATAAATAACATTAAGGAAAAACGATTAAAGGTGTTATTAGACACCAAACCGATTTGTGAACGGTATTTTTACTACAACTCAGATACAAAAAACTTTGCAATTGAGGACCCAGCATTGTTTTATTATATCAAACACTTAGATTGGGAAGCCTTAAGAAAAGTGTGTGGATTTAAAAATCAAGAGAAACAATATGACTTTGATTTTGCTTTGTCATTTGCTGGTGAAAATAGAACACTTGCCAAAGAGATCACTCAAAGATTAATATCCAATGATTGCTCAGTTTTTTTTGATGAATTGTTTGAGGCAAATTATTTAGGAGCCACATGGAGTAGTACATTTGCGGAAATTTTTAAGGACAAATCAAAATATGTTGTCTGCTTATTAGATGTGTATCATAAAGAAAAAATTTGGCCAACATTTGAAAGGGAATGTTTTGTTCCACGCGTTAAAGATGGAGCTGTTATTCCAATCTATTTAGACGATACGCCATTTGTAGGTATTCCCCAAGATATTGTTGGGATTGACTTGAAAGGTAAGGATACTACCCAAGATGATACGATAAACGAGATTATTGACAAATTAATTCAACGTATATCATAAAAATGTCTAAGCCTCTTCGGTCAGTACCAAGAGGCATTTTATTGTTTATGGGTTAAATAACTTGCCGTTACAGACAGAGCAGAGAACCGTATTACAAGTGATCGTAAAGCGGATGTGACATCGTGCTTGAAAGGTAGCCGCTCGTACATGGAATACCTATTGACTAGTCTCTATCATCGCATCGACGCTCGAAGAAGGGCAACCTGCGACACTGTGTCTGTCGCCCATCGGATGTTGACGATGGTTTACCATCTCTTGATACGCAAACAAACTTTTCGGGAACCGGGACCTCCTTGATCCTGCATGCAGGATAACCAAGAGTGTGTCAGGAATCTCATGTGGTTAGTATAATAGCCTTACCCCTTGCAAGAATCCGGGGTAAGGCTTTGATTTTTGCGTGTTCTCAGGCCCTCGCAAACTTCTCCCCATCATTACCAGCACCTAAATGGATTATCCCCATCAGTTTATAGTAGATATTTGTAACGATAGGTATCATAATAGAGTATGATGGTTTAATTGAGACAGAAGGTGTGTTCCGAGGCGGGGGCCTTCCTTTTGTATGTCTAAGCAGGAGCGCCTACTCTTTTAAAAGGAAGGGGTATCATGAGCAATATCCAGAAGAAAACAGACGTTATCTTAATTGGTGCCGGAATCATGAGCGCGACTTTGGGAACATTGCTGAAAGAGTTAGCACCGGAATGGGAAATCAAAGTGTTTGAGAAACTCCCAGTCGCAGGTGAAGAGAGCTCTAACGAATGGAATAATGCAGGGACGGGCCATGCTGCTCTATGTGAGCTTAACTATACACCCGAAAAATCTGACGGGTCTGTCGATATTAGCAAAGCGATAAGAATCAATGAACAATTTCAGCTTTCCAAACAGTTTTGGTCTTATCTGGTAAACCGTAATCTGATTCGGAATCCGAAAGACTTTATCATGCCCATTCCTCATATGAGTTTCGTACAAGGGGAAAAGAATGTAGCGTTTTTGAAAAAACGTTTTGAAGCGCTGTCGAACATCCCGCTGTTTAAAGGGATGGAGTTTTCCGATGACCCTGTCAAATTGAAGGAATGGTTTCCGCTGATCATGGAAGGCCGTACCGTGAATGAACCGATCGCGGCCACAAAAATCGATTCGGGAACGGATGTCAACTTTGGTGCGTTGACACGCATGTTGTTTGACCACTTGAAGAATCAAAACGTCGAGATCCGCTACAAGCATCAGGTTAAGGATATTACGCGTGCGAGCGACGGCTCGTGGAAAGTGAAAGTGCATGATCTCGACAGCGGTAACATCGAAACCCATACGGCAAAATTCGTGTTTATCGGCGCTGGGGGCGGAAGTCTGCCGCTGCTGCAAAAAACGGGTATTCCGGAGTCGAAACGGATTGGCGGATTCCCGGTTAGCGGACTGTTCATGGTATGTAAAAATCCGGACGTGGTCGCCAAGCACCATGCAAAGGTATACGGCAAAGCCAAGGTTGGCGCTCCACCCATGTCTGTTCCGCATCTGGATACCAGATATATTGATAATCAAAAAACGTTGCTGTTTGGACCGTTTGCCGGCTTCTCACCAAAATTCTTGAAAACGGGTTCCTATTTTGACTTGATCCGTTCCGTAAAACCGGATAACGTCTTGACGATGCTGGCGGCAGGCGTAAAAGAGATGAAATTGACCAAGTATCTGATCCAGCAAGTTCTGTTGTCGAATGAACAGCGCATGGAAGAACTGCGCGAGTTTATTCCGACCGCCAAAAGCGAAGATTGGGATATCGTGGTAGCGGGCCAACGTGTGCAGGTAATCAAAGATACAAAGGAAGGCGGCAAAGGAACCCTTCAATTCGGTACGGAAGTGGTTACTGCCGCTGACGGCTCGGTAGCCGCGCTGCTTGGCGCTTCTCCGGGTGCTTCTACGGTCGTTCATGTGATGCTGGAGGTATTGGAGAAATGCTTCCCGCAGCAGATGACAGAGTGGAAACGGAAAATTAAAGAAATGATTCCGTCTTATGGTGTGTCACTCGTGAAAAACCCGGATCTTTTGCAAGAAATTCAGACGTCAACCGCGCAGACGCTGGGTCTGACCGAAAAAGAACTTGTCTATAGTTAAAAGTTAACGCAACATTTTTTAAAGAGATTGAAAAGGAAATGATTGAAAAAACGTAAGACATTGTATATATTGGAAATGTAACACCGAACTTTTAATCTGCCTGCGGATTAAAGGTTCTTTTTTTTAGAGAGGCTGCGGCGAGCCGTACATCCGGCAAGCCAGGAATCAGTCGATCAGAGAGAGTTCCCGGTTCATGTCCATATCGTCCGCAGCGACAGGCGGGCTTTTTTGTTTTGAGTACAATTTTTGCACAATCTCATGGGGTAAATTCGGTCTAACTGTGCAGGCAGATTTGATGTAAAGTAAAGCCATAGAGACGATGCCAGTCAATCTCCTGTGCAGCAATTTGTGCATGATTTTGTGCTAAAAGGTGGCCGCCATGTTAGACAAAAGAACAATGCAAATGTTGCAGCTTCTTGTGCAGTCTCATCATTACCTGTCCGTCAAAGAACTGATGGAGCATTTCTCGATTTCACGAAGAACGTTGTACTACGATATCCATAAAATCAATGATTGGCTCAAAGAAGCAGGTCTGCCGCAAGTCCAGTACATCTATGCGAAAGGCTATTATCTGGACGAAAGCAGCAGACAGGCAGCGGCCCGGATCATCGGGGAAAAGAAGCCGAATGGCTATGCCCTGCGTTCAGGAGAAAGGCAAGTTTATTTGCTGCTGTATGTACTTCTGGCGAACAAACGCATTACCACTCACGAGTGCATGGAGAAAACAGGCGTCAGCCGCAATACGATTCTAAACGATCTCAAGAAGGTCAAAGAGGAAGTGGAAAAGCACGGCTTGAGCCTCTCGTACTCCTATGCGAACGGGTATGAAATTACCGGCGATGAATTGACGATCCGCAATGTGTTGAGTCATTATGTCCATTCCCTGCTGCATGATGGTCAGGAGCTGCTTTTGCAAGATCTCCATGAGGATGATACAGACGTCCCGATTCCCGACATCATCCTGCAATGGTTGAACGATTGCGAAAAGCATTTGCAGGTTCAATTTGCCGAGGATACGACGAAGTCATTAAGCTATCTCTTTACGTATTATGTAAAGCGGATAATGGGCGGGAATGCGATTGCTTTTCCGCAAAGACAAATCAAGCGCATTGTGGAGACCAGGCATTATCAAGTCATCCAAACACTGGAACGTGTCTTGCCGCTACAGCTCCCGCAGGATGAAAAATGTTATCTGGCCACATTGTTGTTAAGTGCAAAAGTGAATGAATTCGGGCAATCAGCGGAAACGAATGAAATTCCCGCTTTAAAACAGGCGATTGCGGATATGGTTGATCTGTTTGAAATGCGAGCCTGTGTTGTATTTGATCAGCGCGTTCAGTTGGAACGCAATTTGTATATTCATCTGCAGCCAGCCTATTATCGGTTCCTTTACGACATGGACGTGACCAACCCGTTGAAAGAGGTGATTCAACGCCAATACCGTGATATCTATGAACTCACGAAAAAAAGCATTTCCCCCTTGGAGCAGTTGGTCGGCAAATCGATTAGCGATGACGAGATTGCCTATATAACGGTTCATTTTGGGGGATGGATGCGCCGGCAAGGAATCACCGCAACCACCCTGAGGCGGGTATTGCTGGTATGCGCAAACGGGGTTGGCACGTCGCGCATACTGGTTCAGCAACTGGATGGTTTATTCTCCAACATCGATCTGCTTGGGCCGATCACCCTTAGGCAATATGAGCACTTTCAAGAAGACGTGGATCTGGTTGTTTCTACAACAAAAATCGCGAACCCGCGTCATCGGATCATTTTGGTGAACCCGATTTTAACAGATCGAGACAAGGTTCAGTTACTCAATGAAATGGAAGCGGTTTCCCATAGTGCGCCCTCCCATATAACGGCGCAAACGATCGTAGATATCGTGAAAAAATATGCGGTCGTGGAAAAGGAAGATCAGTTGGCAGAGGAAATCAGGCAGGTGCTGCACCAGCAGAAACAGATAAAGAGGGAGAGAAAACCTATGCTTGACGAGTTGTTGCAAGAAGAATGTATTCAGCTAAAGGACTCCGTGAGCGATTGGAAGGAAGCGATTCGTCTGGCAGCCGAGCCGCTCCTGAAAAGTCAGTCCATCACAGAGGCGTATGTGCAAGCGATGATTGCCAATGTAGAAGAAAATGGTCCCTATATCGTGATCGCGCCCAAGGTGGCGCTGCCGCATGCGAGACCGGAGCAAGGGGTAAATCGAATCGGAATGAGTTTGCTTCGGTTGAAACAGCCGGTTTCATTTTCGGAAACGCAGGTGCGTGAAGCACAGCTCATCATCGTACTGGCCGCTGTCGATAATGAAACCCATCTACAAGCATTGGCCCAACTGTCGATGATGCTGTCGGAAGAAGACAATATCGACAGGATCATTGGCGCCCATGACAAGGAAACCATTCTTCACTATATCTCAATGTATTCCAATAACAGGGGGAATGAAGCATGAAAAAGATTTTGGTTGTATGCGGAAATGGATTGGGCAGCAGCTTTATCGTGGAGATGAACGTAAAGAAAATCCTGGGGGAAATGGGTATTCAGGCGGATGTATCCCATACCGATCTGGCCACCAGCAAAACCGAGCAGGCTGATGTGTATCTGGGCTCAAAAGATATTGTCGGTCAATTGGAAGATGGCAAACGCTACGTGATTGGCTTGCAAAACATTTTAAACCAGACAGAGATCAAGGAAGCATTACAACAATATTTCACGAAGGAATGATGACCGATGCTCAACGTAATCATGAAAGACATCCTGGGCACACCGTCAATATTGGTAGGATTGTTTGCCCTGGTCGGTTTGCTGCTGCAAAGAAAAGGCGTGGCAGACGTCGTATCGGGAACCTTGAAAACCATCATGGGCTTTCTGATCCTGGGAGCAGGTGCAGGGATCTTGGTCGGCGCATTGGGATCTTTCGGGAGCATGTTCGACAAAGCATTTCAAATCCAAGGGGTCATTCCAAACAATGAAGCCATTGTAGCGCTCGCGCAGCAAACATTTGGCGCGGAAACGGCGTTGATCATGCTGTTTGGGATGATCGTCAACATCTTGCTGGCCAGATTTACTCCCTTTAAATACATTTTCTTAACCGGTCATCATACCATGTTTATGGCGTGCCTGATTGCCGTCATTTTATCCACTGGCGGTGTCAAAGGCTTCCCGATGGTTGTCATTGGATCGCTGATTCTTGGAGCCTTGATGGTCCTGTCTCCTGCCATGCTGCAGCCTTTTATGAGGAAAGTCACGGGCACCAATGACATTGCGATGGGGCACTTTGGCTCCATCGGTTACCTGGTAGCAGGCTATATCGGAAAAGTCGTGGGGAACCCGGAAAAATCGACAGAAGATATCAAAGTGCCAAAATCGCTCGGTTTTTTACGGGATACGTCGGTTTCCGTCTCGTTAACCATGACGATCTTGTTTGTCATCGTGGCCCTCGTGGCGGGACCGGGCTTTGTAGAAGAGAAATTGAGCGCAGGTCAACATTATCTGGTGTATGCAGTATTGCAAGCGATTACGTTTGCAGCAGGTGTATACATTGTCCTGGCAGGGGTACGGATTTTGCTCGCGGAAATTGTGCCTGCATTTAAAGGGATCGCGGATAAAGTGGTGCCAAATGCCATCCCGGCACTGGATTGCCCGACGGTCTTTCCGTTCGCATCCAATGCGGTTGTCATCGGATTTTTCGCAAGCTTTGCAGCGGGGCTTGTCTCCATGTTCCTTCTGCCCCTTTTCGGATTGAAAGTCATTGTCCCAGGTCTTGTCCCGCACTTCTTTACAGGGGCTGCAGCCGGCGTGTTTGGAAATGCGACAGGCGGACGCCGCGGCGCCATTGCCGGGGCATTCGTCAACGGCCTCTTAATCAGCTTTTTGCCGGCGATGCTGCTGCCGGTGCTGGGCTCTCTCGGGTTTGAAGGCACCACGTTTGGTGATGCGGACTTCGGGATTGTCGGGATTCTTCTGGGGAAAGTAGTGGCCCTGTTTAACTAATAGGATTACGTGCACCCCTTCCAACCGTATGGAAGGCAACGTACGGTTGGAAGGGGTCTCATTACGCCTGTTTCTGGGTACAGCTCTGTCACACCCTGCGTGTTACCAGGAAGTGATAATCACGCCGTCATAGGTTTCCTCGATGAACTTCTTCACTTCGTCGGAACGGTACAATTCCACCAGCTTGTGATAGAGCGGATTGTCCTTGTCCTTCTCATTCGTCGCAATATAGTTGACGTATCGGGACGAATTCTCCATGAAGATGGCATCCCGTTTCGGTTTGTACCCTTCCTTCAAGGCGAAATTGGAGTTAACGGTCGACGCGTCAAGGCTGTTCAGTGTACGCGCCAGCAGCGCCGCATCCAGCAGCTTGAACTGGAAGTTTTTGGGATTTTCCGCGATATCCGCCGGCGTCGCCTTGTCCACATCCACACCCGGTTTTAATTTGATCAGACCGGCCTGCTCGTACACATGAAGGGCGCGCGACATGTTTACCGGGTCGTTTTGCAGACCGAGCGTGGCTCCTTCGGGAAGATCTTCGAGCTTTTTGTATTTTTTCGAGTAAATGCCCATCAGGAAGGTGACCGTTTTTCCAATCGGGACAATCTTCGTGTTATGATCCTTGTTGTACTGGTCCATAAACGGAATCGTCTGATAGCTGTTGACGTCGAGCTGTCCCGACGTAAGCGCCCGGTTTGGCGTGATATAGTCATTAAAGACAACCGTCTCAACATGAATTCCCTGTTTGGCGGCCAACTCTTTTACTTTGTTGATGATTTCTTCATGCGGCCCTGCGGTTACGCCCACCTTGATGGTCGTCTCTTGTCCCTGCGATGCTTCCTGCTTTCCGCCGCAGCCCACAAGCGAGGCCAGCAGAACGGCAGCCAGGATAATGCCCGACACCTTTTTCTTCATGTCTCCCTCTCCTCTCCGATCCGATGCCTTGCTGTTTCTTCTCTGCTTCGTTTCACGAACAGGTTATTCCAGCAAATCCGGTTGTTCTTTCACGATGCTGTTCCAATACGGTTGAAAGCTGAACCAGCCGATATCTTCACTGCCGATTTGATTTCGCGTAAGCTGTGCGATGTGGCTGGGAATGAGAACGGGTTTGCCCGCCGCCTCGGCCAACAGTTGAACCTTGCACGAACGATCCATCGTGATAAACCACCACGCGGCGGAATCCACCGTTTTCCCGACGGTCAGCAGGCCGTGATTTTGCAGGATAATCGCTTTCTTGTTGCCCAGGGCTTCCGCAATTTTTTCTCCATCGCTTTTTTCCAGCACTTCTCCGGTATAGCTGTTAAAGATGGCGTGATCATTGTAAAAATAGCAGGAATCCTGCGTAATCGGATCGAGCAGTCGCCCTAGTGTCGACCACGCTTCGCCGTAAATCGTGTGGGCGTGAGCAGCGGCAACGACATCCGGTCTGGCGGCATGAACGGCCGAATGAATGGCAAACGCCGCCTGGTTCAGAACGCCTTTCCCTTCGATGATCTCCCCTTTGTGATTCACAAGGAGCAAATCCGACACTTTTATCGAGTTGAAGTGCAGTCCCATGGGGTTTACCCAGAAATGATCCGGATATTCCGGGTCACGGGCGGTAATGTGCCCGGATACGCCATAGTCATAGCCCATCTGGGCAAATACGCGAAACGCTCCCGCAAGCCGCTCTTTCCGATAGCGGCGTTCTTCTTCCACCGATGTAAAGACAGGGGCTCCCGGTCGTTTAAAATGGTCCATGTTCGATCCACTCTCCTTCATGATTTCTATGGAAATGAATAATTACCAGGTGAGATTCCCGTTTTCATCAAAGGTAAACGGGCGCCGTTCGTTGGTGATCGTGAAACGGGGATCATGCTTCAACGATTCGGCTATGTTTGCCGAGACCCAAAATTCTGAGAGATGAAGCGTGTCCTGAATACGCACCACACGCGCCTGGTCCGGTGGGGTTAACGTCGCTGCCTTTAACCCTACCGCCAGCAGTTCCTTGTCATTCTCGAGAATCATGGGGATTTTGCAGCTGTCAAACACCCCGGCTGTAATGACGTTGGCGTAGGTCACCTGCAAATCGATTTTTTCAAAGCATCGCCTGGTCGTTACATCCGCCATGCCAATGCCCGATGCGTTGCCATGCGTCTCCTTGGTCAAATCAAGAACCGCAATCCGTTTGATCTGCGGGACGTCCTCAAACGCCACACCCGCCGGTGAGCGTCCGGTGACATTGGGATCCATCCCTTCTCCGCTGATGTCTTTTCCGATCTGATCCACGATCAACAGGTCGATCGGGTCAATATTGATTTTTGCCAGCAGTTGTTTGGCGCGCATGAGAAGTTTGGGCTCTTCGGTGGCAATCCGTTCCTTGGGGACAATGTGAACACTTTCCACTTCATCGTAGCTGTTTTCAATGATGGATACCGCGAAGCCCACAGGGGCATGGTCTGCGATAAACTGCCCGATTTTCGGAATGAGCGTGGCAAACGCCGGAAAGCCCGCCTTATGGATCGTGGCCGCCCCTTTATGCTTACCCAGACCAATCGCCAGCATTTTATAAATGCCGCTTTCGACACGTCCCTTAAAATCGGTATGCGGCTTCACCCGACAGATGGGGATGATCAGATCGCTCTCATAGGCCGGCCTGCTTATATAAACAGGAACGTCATCGACAACCCCCAATTCCAGCGTTTCCATGGAGGCTTCAATGGGAATGCCCATGGTCTCCTCCGTAATCCCGTAATGACGGAGGACACCTTTCTGCCCCTCCGGTGTCGCGCCGCCGTGACTGCCCATGGAGGGAACGATAAACGGTTTCGCTCCCATTTCACGCAGAATGTCGACGACCGTGCGCACGATGAAATCCAGGTGGCGGATCCCTCTGCTGCCTACTGCCAGTGCGATGTTCATATCCGGTCTGATCATGCGTTTGATGGCCGGATCGCAGATGCGATCCCGGAGAATTTGTCTGATCTCTGTCTGATCGATCCGGGTCGAATCAAAATGCTGATGCACTTTCACCATGATCGGACTGTCAAAATCCAATCCGCCTTCCAAAATGGGCATGGTCATCAACTTCCCTACCGTATTTGTTGGTGCTGTTCAGAAAATGTGCGAGTAAACTACGAAACATGTCTCTGCAGCGATAACCGGCATTTAGAAGGTTGAACCGATACGCCAAATGCCAAAGTCGTCCTGCCCGAGAATTTCCGCCTTGGTCATCTTGCCTGAGGCGACCTGATAGATCTCTTGCATAATGCGCTCGCCGACCTGTTCGATCGATTCCAGGCCTTCGATAATGGTTCCCGCGTTGAGGTCCACGTTATCCCGCATGGTTTCATACAGGCGGGTATTGGTCGAAATTTTAATAACCGGCGCAATCGGTGACCCTGTCGGAGTTCCGCGACCGCTCGTAAAGAGGACAATCTGTGCTCCGCCGGCGACCATGCCTGTGAGCTGCTCAATGTCCTGACCGGGCGTATCCATCCACACGAGACCTTTGCGGGTCGGAGTCTCCGCGTAATTGACCAGCTCCTGCAGCGGTCGGCTGCCAGCCTTGCTCGCAGCGCCGAGCGACTTTTCTTCCAAGGTGCTGAGACCGCCTTTGATATTGCCGGGGCTCGGATTTCCCTTGCGAATATCCACCCCCATTTTGATCGCCCGGTTTTCCATCGCGTTTATCACTTCATATACGCGTTTGGCTACCTGATCATTCACAGCCCGTTCGGCGAGCAGGTGCTCCGCCCCGATCAACTCTGTCGTTTCGGCGATGATGGCCGTTCCGCCCAAATCGACGATCCGATCGCTGACATAGCCAACGGCGGGATTGGCGGAAAGCCCCGAGCAGGCATCCGAGCCGCCGCACTCTGTCCCCACGATCAATTCGCTCATCGGACAGGGTTCCCGAAGCTGCGCCGACGCATCCTGCACCATCTGCGCAGCGATCTTCGCACCTTGCGCGATTGCCATCAAGGTGCCGCCGTGATCCTGAATGGACACCACTTCAACAGGTTTGCCGGTTTTCGCAATCTCCTCGGCGACGCTGCGTGCCTGATGCGTCTCGCATCCGAGTCCCAACACGACGACGCCATACACATTGGGGTTTGCCCCCATGCCCACATAGGTCCGAAATGTTTGCTCGTAGTCGGCACCCAACTGTGCACAGCCATGCTGATGGATGAACGTAACCGTTCCCCTGACGAGATCGGTAATGCGCTTTGCCGCCTGCGTCGCACACGTAATGGTCGGAAGAATCAATACGTGATTGCGTATGCCAACCCGTCCGTCTGAACGGCGATACCCCCAAAAGTGATCCGGATTACTTGATGCCACGTAAATCCCCCCTGGCTCTTTTGCCTTCGATATTGTGGACATGTACATGTTCGCCTGGCGAAATATCGCGTGTGGCAATGCCAATCACTTCTCCGTATTTGCGAACGTCGCTGTTCTTGGCGATGGGAACGACCGCAAACTTATGGCCAAAATCAATGGGGTCGTTCAGCGTAACGGAAAACGTCTGCCCCTGGCAGGTGACGCTCACGACAGAGCCTGCCGGAATGGGCTCAAGGGCAACCGCGACGTGGTCGTGCGGGTTCAACATGACGGTTTTGTAGGGCTGCGTTTGGCTCATGATCGTTCCCCCTTTCTGGCTGTACTTGCATGCCCGTCTTTCGCTCTTGGGAGGGTCCACACACCATCTTGCTTGTTGAGATGGGGAAGATTCCAAGCGCTCAGTTTTCATGTATTTTCACAATTTTAAAAACTACTAATCGAATTTATCATACCTAATTACTCGGAATTTATCAATGTATGTTCGAGCTTCATATGTCGGATCAGTTCATGTGATTGAACGGGTTGGAAAAAAGTTGAGCCCATATAATTGTGTAAAAACGGAGTCTCTTTAAAATAAGAGAGCCATTTCAAAAACCCTCGGTTAGAATGAAGTTGTCCAGTCAACATTCCAAGAGAGGGGATATTGAAAATGGCTCAATACCTGATTACTGTAGATTCACAACTTTTGCAGCAACTTTTTCTCGGAAATTCGCAGGATTCGGAGGTGGCCAGCTGTTGGAATCGGTATTGAATCAGGTATTGCAGGCCCAGGCTACGGAACAGCTGTCTGCGGAACCGTACGAACGTACAGATGAACGTCAAGGTTATCGGAACGGTACATATCCCCATCAACTGACAACGCGGGTGGGAACGATACCCTTCGGGTGCCACGAATTCGAAACGGAAAGTTCTCGACAGAAATGTTTGCCCGCTATCAGCGAAGTGAACAAGCCTTGGTTTTAGCCCTTATGGAGATGGTGGTGAATGGAGTATCAACTCGAAAAGTTGCCCAAATCACGGAGGAACTGTGTGGAACCGAGTTCTCTAAATCTACTGTTTTCGATCTGTGTAAACGCCTGGATCCGATTGTAACGGCTTGGAACAACCGAAAACTACGAGAGAGATTCTATCTATTTCTCATTGTAGATGCCCTTGTTTTAAAGGTGCGTGAAGAGGGGCGTGTACGCTCTCGCGGCGTGATGTTGGCCTATGGTGTAAACACAGAAGGCTACCGAGAAGTCCTTGGACTGATGTATGGAGATAGTGAAACAGAGACCAGTTGGAGCGAGTTTTTTAGCTGGCTGAAAGAGCGAGGCTTACGAGGCATAGAACTGATTGTGTCCGATCAACATGGTGGGCTCGTACGAGCTATTCGTACCCATTTTCAAGGGGTGACGTGGCAACGGTGTCAGACTCATTTATGCGAAATATCCTCGACGCCACCCCCAAGCAGTTGCAGAAGGAGTTGTATCCCCGTGTTCGTGCGATTTTGGAAGCACCTGATCTTGAGACGGCCCGGTTATTGTTGCAACAAACAGTGGAAATATACGAGGCCAAAGCTGCAAAGGCGATTTCCGTTTTGGAGAATGGTTTTGATGATGCCACAGCCGTTCTTCTGCTGCCCGAAAAGTACCGCAAAAGACTTCGGACAACAAATGGCATGGAGCGACTCAACGAAGAAATTCGCCGACGAGAACGTGTCATTCGCATTTTTCCTAACCGTGAATCTGTGATTCGCCTGATCGGGGCTTTGCTTATGGAGATAGACGAAAAATGGGCAAGCGGTAAGAAGTATTTCGATATGGAAGAGTATTTGGAATGGCGAGAAACGCAGGCAACAAAAGTGGTGTCTAAAGTGACGCGCATTGGCTAATTTTTTTCAAACCGAGGGGAATTTACACACGAATATGGACTTGATCGTTTTACCTGAAGTGGACTTTCCCTAATTTACTTGACACGAAGTTAAGACCAATCTGTTATGAATGTTGTTTTTCATATTCCACTGGG
>NZ_VKJN01000019.1:0-71501 GCF_007197875.1 Brevibacillus sp. LEMMJ03
TCCCCTCCGGTCAACAGTAATGAGTCCATGATATCATGAACTCTTTTTTTACTGTCTACCTTGAGGGGATAATACCACCGCAGGAGAAAGGGCTGTCCCTTTTTGCTTGTTGACGTGGAGGGGAGGGATCTTGGCTACTCCTGCCCCTTCAGCGTGACTTTTACCTTCACCGTTTCCTGCTCGTCCGGATTTTCCTTGGAGGTTATCGTGACGTAAAGCGTGACCGTTTCGCTGCCCGTTTCCGGTAGGGCGACGAGAACGCCGTTGTCATCGATCAGCTCCGGCTTGGAGCTTTTGGTGACCGCGTAGGAGACGTCCTCGGATTTGGTCGGCAGCGCCAGGACCGCTTCGCCGATCGTCTCCGTGTTGGCGACGTCCGCTTGGAACGCGTCAGCCGTCTCTTTCAGGCTGCTGCGCGCCTGTTTCTTCGCGGTCTCGTCGGTCGCCGCTTCTTTTACCCGCAGGGCTTTCCACAGCTCGTAGGTGTCCGCCACTTCCCCGGTTTCCGGATCGATGACGTAGGCGACGAGGCGCAGCTTGTACTTGCCCGGCGGCAGCAGCTTCGGTACCAGCGAACCGGTGACGTACGTGCCGTCGATGTTGGAGATCGTAAACGGCCCCGGCGCAAACGGCTCGAAGTCGTTAAAGCGGACAGCCATCGTGCCGATGTACGTGTCGTCCAGGCTCCACGCCTCCAGTTCGATGAGGTTGACCCCGGTCGCCTGGAGTATCGCCTCTACGGTGATGGTGTCATCCTTGCCATCCCCGTCGGGAGAGAGGGTTGCGCTGGAGAGCTTCATGTCGGCCAGACCGAAGTGGGTGTCCTCCGGCTTGTCGCCGACGTGGACGACGAACGGCAGATGCAGGTCCGGGTACTTCTCGTCCCTGCTCTTCAGAAGCACTTCCCCTTCGTACACGCCTTCTTTGGCGTCGCTATCGGGAGCGAGGCTGAGCGTAAACCTCGTCCGTTTCTTCGCTTTGGCGGAAATCGTATCGCTGGACAGCTTCACCTTGATGTCGCGGACGTCGGGCGTCTCTTTCGGATGCCACGGGTCGGTGGTGACGGCCTCGTGCATGATCACTTCCGCATCGTAGGTGACGTCCGTTTTTGACGTGTTTTTCAACTGCAGGGTCTTGCTGACCGGGGCGCTGCCCGCCTTCAATAGGCCAAAGCTGGTGTTGGCGCCGTAATTGGTGATCGTCTCCGGCTCGTAGTCTTCGTTGAGGATGGTCACCTGCTCCACGGTTTGCAGCACGGCCGGGGTCTTCATCGCGGCCAGACCGTTTACGCGTCCGGCGCCTTGGGAGTAGACGTCATACAGGGTGTCTTCCTCGTCGTAGAGGCGTTCCGCCGTGTTGGCGAGCGCCGCTTTGACGTCAAACGGGGTCCACTCCGGATGGGCCTGCTTCAACAGCAGCGCCAGGCCGGCCACGTGCGGCGTCGCCATGCTGGTGCCGTTGAAGCGGGCGTACGCCTTGTTGTACTGCGCGTCCTCAATCAGCTTGCCCCAGGCGGGAACGCTGGAGAGGATGGAGACGCCGGGAGCGGAGACGTCCGGCTTGATGGCGTAGTTGTCGCCCAGGACCGGACCGCGCGAGCTGAATCCGGCCATTTTGTCGCCGGGATCATTGGTGGTCGGGTAGTCGCCGGAGAAGGTGAACGTCAGGGACGAGGCCTTGGCCGGGTCGCTCAGCAGTTCCTTGGCCAGCGCTCGTCCTTCCACCCCCCTCATGTCAAAGGTGGGAATCCCCTCCATTTGATCGCCCAGGATGGTGGCGATGTAATCGCCGCGGTCTTCCGGCGGGAGATCCAGGTCGGCCTGTCCGTCGCCGTCCTTGTCGTTGCCGTTGAAGATGACGATGGCGGCTGCGCCGGCCTTCTTGGCGTTGAGAATCTTGTCCGTAAACGCAAGCGTGCCGCGGGAGACAAGCGCCACCTTGCCCTTTACGTTCACGTTGGCAAAGTCCTGCGCGGAACCCAGGTTGGCGTACACGACCGGCAGTGGATCGATGCCGATCAGTTCCCGGAAGTTGGCCTGATTGATCTGCCATGCCATCACGTGGAAGTTGTAGGTTTGGCCCAGGGACGAAGTGGCCGAGGCGTCGTACAGCACGCTCGGCGATGTCACCGCGCCTACCGTGATGGGCAGTTTGGCCCCGGCCGGCGAACCGGCCGTATAGTAGTATCGCCCCGGCTCGTCCTGCGCCGCGTTGCCGTTGGCGATGACCGTGATCACGCCTGCCCGCATGGCGTTGTTGACCGCGATCGAGTCGGGGGAGTCGGCGTTCTTTTCGATGTTGGAGCCGAGCGACAGGTTGATGACGTCCATGCCGTCTCTCACCGCTTTTTCGATGCCGTCGATCACCTGCGCGGAACTGCCGCCGTCACGGCCCAATACACGGTACACGTAGAGGTCGGCGGCGTAGGCAATCCCTTTTACCTGGACGTCGGACCGCTTGTTCTTGGCCCGTCCGACGATGGTGCCGGAGACGTGTGTGCCGTGGGAAGACCCTTCGTATCCCGTTCCCCTGCGGTCGTCATCCGGGGAGATGGGCGCTTCTTCGTACGGGTCCTTGTCGTTGTCGAACGAATCGTAGCCGCCTTTGTAGGCATCTTTCAGGTCAGGGTGCAGGTAGTCGACGCCGGTGTCGATCACCCCGACCTTCAATCCTCTGCCGTCCAGCCCCGCGTTCCACATGTCGAGGACGCCGATCTGCTTCAGCGGGGCGATGTCGTACTTGTACGAGCCGCTTTGGGCCGGTTCCACATCAGGGACGGAGTAGGTGCTGTTTTCGTAGACAGCCTGGACCTGCGGCAGTTCGGCCAGCTTGGGAATGTCATTGGCCGGCAGGGTCAGCTCCATGCCGTTGAACACGAGGGAAAACTGGCGCTCCACGTCAAGGTCGATGTTCTTTTTCCGCGCTTCTTTCAGGAAAGAGGACTGCTCCCGGGCGACCCGGCTCTCCTGCGGGCTGGTCGAGCGGGAGCCGCGGCGGTATTCCTGCGATACGGCCGCCGGTTCCGATTTGAACTGGACGATGACGCTCACCTTTTTGTCGGATTCCGTGTTGAGACGGGGAGAGATTTTGGCGGTCCCGGTCCCCTCGGTGACGACCGCGTTGGTGACGCTGTTCAGCTTGGACAGCTCCTGTCTGCTCAGCTTCTCCGAGGCGTAGGCGTTGTACGGCAGGGACGTGAGCAACAGGACAGTTGCGAGAGAGAGCGAGGCAACGGTTTTTCTCGTGTTTTTCACACTTTCTCCTCCTACCAGAAAAATAAACATTTATAAAATCGCTAATGGTTTTCGGTATTGTGGAAGAGATTCCCTTGTTAAAAAAATTATTTTTTTTCGTCATGTTTCGATAAAAATTCCCCTGTTTTTACAGGGGGACAGAGACAAAAAAACATTCCCCTTCCGCGGGGGAAGGGGGATTCGCATCCAAGCGTCATGGCATCGGCACGGCCGGCATCAATTCCTGGAACAAATCCTGGTGCTTCATCATGAAGGACTGCGCGGCGTCGGCCACTTCCTGCTGGATGGCCATGATTTCTTCGTCGGTCACCGTCGCGATGTTGACGGCATTGTCCGGGGTCATGGCCGGAATGCTGAGCGGTTTGCCAAACGCTTCCTTCACTTTTACGTTCAGGCTGATGCCCTTCGGCATGTCGGGCGCCGCCTTGTCGAAATTCACCTTGATCGTGCCTTCGGAATCGCGTTCGCTGTCGGTTTTTGTCATCGACGTGGTGATGCGGCCGGAGAGGGCAATGTCGTCCGGCTGATCCGCGCTCTTCAGGTTCAGCTTGAAGTCGTAGCTGCCCGTTTCCTTTTTGTCCTGCTTGCTGGTTTCGAACGTGGTGGACAGATCCAGCTTCACTTCCGGTTCCGCGTTGAACAGGAAGCCGATGGTGCCGGTCGTTTTGTCGCTGTGCGTGGTGCCTTTGTAGCGGAACGTCATCTCGCCTTTTTGGCCGTCGTCGTCGACAAACAGGGAGTAGCGGCGGTACGTGTCGGCTCCGTTGGCAAAGGCGACGCTGTGCCAGAGGTTTTGCTCTTCCTTGCCCTGTTCGCCGGTGATCACCAGCTTGCGGGAGAGGATTTTGTCGTCGCTGTTGATGAGCACCACCATTTTGAGCTGGTCGTTCGTGCTCGCGGTCTTTTTCCATTCGGCCAGCATGTCGTCAAAGACCTTGACGTATTCTTTCTTGAACTCCTCTTTGGACAGTTCCTGCACGTCCGGATACCCGCTGTCTTTCAGCAGCACGGCGACGTTGTGGTAGCGGCCGTAGATCAGGTCGAACAGCTTGTCGTCCGCCTTTGCCTTTTCCGCTATTTTCGTCAGGAGCGCTTTTCCTTCCTCATCGGTGAAGGTGACGGTCACCTCGCGGGCGCTCGTCTGGTAGCCTTCCTCGGAGAAGGAGGCGTTCTTGTTGATCGTCACCTGGCTGTCTTTCAGGTTTTCCGCGTACAGGAGCGCATACGGCCTGAGCACGCTGGCCACTTCATCGCGGGAGACTTTCAGCGCCTCGTACAGGTCGCGGGACGTGATCAGGCGCTTGGGCAGCTCTTCGCCATATCGCGCCTTGATCGTGTCGCGGTCTTTCAGGTCCACATAACCGTATTTGGGGTAAAAGTCCGGGAGCCGGAAGCCCAGCTTGGTGTCATCGAAGACATATTCCAGCGTAAGGAGCTTGCGGTCTTTCAGATGCACTTCCACACCGCCGGACTGCTGCCGCTTGGATTCGTCCGCGTTGGACTGGATCACCAGTTTGGCGCTCTTCAAGAGGTCCAGGATTTTCTCGGCCTGCGGGTCGGCGGGGGTGCCGTCGACGGCGATTTGACTCAGCTCGGTCGTGGAGTGAACCGGTTTTTCCAGGTACGGTTTGATGTACTCTTCGTATTCGTTAAAAGATTGGGAAAAGTCGTCGGACAACTGGGCAAAGTTGTTGGCCTCCGCCTCCAGATAGACCGTTTTGGCGCTTTTGAACAAATCCAGCTTGGCGTACGCTGCGCCCAGTCCGCCCAGCACCGCGATCCCGGCCGCCCCGATCACGAGCAGCGTCTTGTTGAAGCGTTTGCGCGGCGGGTTCACGTTTGTCGTGGTTTCCATAATGTTCCTCCTCGCATGGTTTCTCTTCTCTTTATGGGGGTGCGCTGTGGAAAGGATTTTTTGCACCCGACTCCGTATTGTACCACAAGGAAGCGGAAATGATGCCCGTGCGTTTGAGAAAAATTTTTAAAACAAGGAAAATCATCCAGGGAATATGAGGAGGAACAACCATGTTTCGGCTTGAACAGTTGGCGTACCTGGTGGCGACCGCCGAAAAGGGGAGCCTCAACAAAGCGGCCAAGGCGCTGTACCTCTCGCAGCCGGCGCTGTCGAAACAGTTGGCCTTGCTGGAAAAGCAGCTCGGCTGTCGGTTGTTCCACCGGAAGCGGACGGGGATCGAGCTGACCGAGGCGGGCCGCTACCTGTACGAGCGGGCCAGTCTGATTCTGGAGCAGGTGGAGGAGACGGTGGCGGGGATCAAACGCTTCAGCGAGCAGCAGCGGCTGCGCATCGGCGCGCTGCCCAGCGTGGCCAACCACTACCTGCCCGAGCGGGTGGCGGCGTACACCGCCGGGGAAGCCGGGAAGGTTGCGCTGGTCGTCAAGGATACGTCGGAGGAATTGACGGCGCTGCTGGAGGAGGGGACGGTGGACGCCGTCCTTGTGCAAAACAGGGCGGGAGACGCGCCGTTTCTTACCCGTCCGCTGCTTCACGAATCGTACCTGGCCGTTCTCCCGGCCGACCATCCGCTTGCGGAAAAGGAGGCGGTGGACTTCGCCGCGTTTTGCCGCGAACCGCTCCTGATCCACCGCGACCCGTGCGACATTCGCGAAGACTTTCGCCGCCAATGCCGCCGCTTGGGCGTGCAGGCAGCGCACCTGCTGGAGCTGGATTTCAACGATTCCCTGCTGGCGTACGCGGCCATGGGCAACGGGCTGACCATCGTGCCCGAGATGGCGGCCGCTTCGCTGGGGGACAAAGGGCTGGTCGTGCGGCCGTTTTGCCAGCCGTTTGGCCGCACGATCTCGCTTATTTGTCATCCAGGGGCGGTACGTGAAGCCGTCCGCCTGTGCGAAGCGGAAACAGGCGAGCCCAGCTCTCCCCGTTCAGCAGAATGACGCCCGCCAGCACCCCGATGCTGCCGGCAAGCGAGGTGGCGGTCAGCTCTTCGCCGAGAAACACGGCGCCGATCGCCAGGGCGATGACCGGGGCCACGTAGGTCCAGGTGGTGGGAAACGCCGCGTTGGTCGCCTGGACCAGCCGGTAGTAGAGCGTGGAGGCGACAATGGACACGACCACCGTCAGATAGGCGAGCGCGGCCAGGGAGAGGCCGGTAAAACGGACGGCGCTCACCGGTTCCGTGACCGCGGACAGGAGCAGGAGGACCAGGCTGGCAGCCAGCATCTGGTAGCCGTTGAAGACGAACGGGGTCAGCCGGGCGACCCAGGCGCGGGAGCGAACCGCCCCCCAGGAAAAGAACAGCTCGGAGACGACAATCGCCCATTTGCCGAGGAGCGCGTGGATGCTGCCGCCTGGCTCCGCCGCCGGCCAGCCGACGAGACAGGCGGTGCCGGCCAGGCTGAGCAGCAGTCCGGCCGGCACGTACCAGCGCCAGTTCATCTGTCTGCACACGACGCTGATCAGCGTGGTGAACACGGGTGCCGTGGCGACCAACAGCGCGGCGGTTCCCGAGGAGATGTGCTGCTCGCTCCAGAACAGGGCGGCGAAGGGGATGGTCGTCATCAGCACGCCCAAAAGCGCCACCTCCGCCCATTCGCGCAGGCGCAGCGGAACAAGCTGCCGGCGCCAGGCGAGTACCGCCAGAACGAGGACGGCGGCGAGGAAAAAGCGGAGACCGGCAAACAGCAGCGGCGGCATGCCTTCCGCCAGTCCCAGTTTGATCGCGAAATACGACGTGCCGTAGATCAGGCACATCAGTCCGTATCCGACGAGCACGACCTTCTCTCCTTTCTTTTTCTTTCATCGTACCTACGGCGGGAAAACAGGACGTACTACCGATTGGGCAGAATGATATAACGCATGGTTATCATGAAGGAGGGAGCGCCGTGGATTTTCGGGTGCTGCAAACCTTTGTCATGGCGGCCGCCACGGAAAATTTTCACCAGACGGCTGAGGCGTTGTTTATCGCCCAACCGACGGTCAGCCAGCACATCCGGATTTTGGAAAAGGAATTGGGAATCAACCTGTTTGAGCGGGTGGGCAAACGCGTCCGGCTGACACCGGCCGGGAAGCGTTTTCTGCCCCATGCCAAAGGGCTCCTGGAACAATGGCACCACGGCCTGGAGGACCTTCAGGCGTGGCGGCAGGGGTACCGGGAGAAGCTGCAGATCGCGGTCTCCCCGATCATCGCCCGCACGCGGTTGTCCCATTTGATTCACCGCTATACCAAGCTGTATCCGGACGTGGACCTCTCCATCAAAATCGCCGAGTCAGTGGAGATCGGCCCGCTGGTGCAGAGCGGGCAGGCCGATCTCGGGCTGACGCGGATGATCCCGGGCGAACTCAATTTGCATACATACAGGCTGTACGAAGATCCGGTCGTGTTTGCCGTCCCGCACAGCGGCGGGGACATGGAGGCGCCGCTGCCCGACTGGGAGCAGGAGCTGCAAACCAAGCGGCTTCTGACGCACAATCACCCCGGCTACTGGGACGATCTGCTGCTTCTGCTCAGGCAGCGCGGACTGTCGCTGAGGACGATGGCCGTCTCCCAGGTGGACATTACCAAGGCGTTCATCGAGGAGGGATTGGGCGTCTCCTTTTTGCCCCGCTCGGCCATCAGCCGGGAGCTGTTCGAAAACCGCTTTATGGAACTGCCCACCCCCGGCCTGGTCATGCCGAAGGTGGCCTCCTACCTGGTGCTGCCGAAAACGGGGGGAAGCGAACCGGCCCAGCGCTTTGTCGACATCCTGGCCGCCTTGTATCCGCCGCTGCCGGAGGTGCACGGGGCGGGGCGGTCGTGAGGAGACAACCGGCAGGCGGCGTACGGGAGAACTGAATTGATCACGACTTGCAATTGATACGCCTGTTTTCTTCTATTTCCCTTAACGTTTTTTAATCGATATACTGATAAGAAGAGAAATGGAGACGAAGAGACTGGAGAAAAGGGAGTGGCGTGGATGAGTCAACAGCATACGTTAGCCATTGGTTTGGAAGGCATCGCGGTCGCGGAAACGGACCTCAGCCTGGTGGACGGCCTCAACGGCCTGCTTGTCTACCGCGGCCATTGGGCGCGCGACCTGGCGATCAACCATACGTTTGAGGAAGTGGCCCATCTGCTGTGGTACGGCCATCTGCCCAACGAGCAGGAGCTGGCCGAGCTGAAGGGCAAACTGAAAGCAAACCGGGAACTGCCGGCCCACGTCAAGAACATTCTCGACCTGATCCCGGCCGACGTGGACATGATGAGCGTGCTGCGCACCGGCGTTTCCATACTGGGCAGCGCCGATTACGGCTGGCCGCCGACGCTGGACCAGGTCATTTCCCTGACGGCGAAAATGCCGACGATCGTGGCGTACCGCTACGCCCGCCTCTGTGGCCGCGAGCCGCTGGATCCCAACCCCGCCCTGGATCACACGGCCAACTACCTGTACATGCTGAAGGGGCAGGAGCCCAACCCGGCCCATGTGCGCGCGCTGGACGCCTACCTGATTCTGACGCAGGAGCACGGCATGAACGCCTCCACGTTCTCCGGACGCGTCGTCAGCTCCACCCAGTCCGACCTGATTTCCTCGATCACGGCCGCCATCGGGGCGCTGAAGGGACCGCTGCACGGCGGCGCGCCGTCCGAAGTGACCGAGATGATCGAAGCGATCGGCACCAAGGAAAACGCCGAACCGTGGCTGCGCGCCAAGCTGGAAAAAGGAGAACGCTTGATGGGTTTCGGCCACCGCGTGTACAAGACCGTCGATCCGCGCGCGACCGCGCTGCGCGTCGTGGCGTCGCAGCTCTCCGGCGACGATCCGTGGTTTGACCTGGCCACGCACGTGGAACAGGTGGGGTTGAAGCTGCTGAAGGAATACAAGCCGGGCCGCAAGCTGAACACCAACGTGGAGTTTTTCGCCGCCGCCGTCATGCGGGCGGTAGGGCTGGACGATTCCCTGTTCACGCCGACCTTTGCCGTCAGCCGCGTCGTCGGCTGGAGCGCCCACATCCTGGAGCAGGCCAAAAACAATCGGATCATTCGTCCGCAGTCGATTTACACCGGTCCGATGCCGGAATAACATCCTGCGCGGCTGTCGATACAGTCCGTGCATCTGACGGGAGCAGCCCTGTGGGGACTGCTCCTTTCTTGTTGGGCAGCCGCTCTGGAGGAGCAGGCTGTTTTTTGGCGGAAACCGGCTTCTTCCAACGGGCTTTCCTGGAAGGTTTTCCTGCCTGCTTGACCGTTTTTGATTGGATAATGATTGAAATTGCTCGTTTATGGTTGTTTATAATCGAAATTTGGGATATAATCATGGGAGAATTCGAAAAGTTTTGTCTCTCATCCCGGAAAGGAGGGTGCGATGCTAACCCCTGAACGTCATCACGTCATCTTGTCCCTGCTCAAAGAAAAGGACGTTGTCCGCATCCACGAGCTGGTGGAAGCGACAGGGGCATCCGAGTCGACCATCCGGCGCGACCTGAGCGAATTGGAAGAACAGCGGCTGCTCAAGCGCGTTCACGGCGGGGCGTCTTCCTTGCAAAACAAGATTGAAGAACCCACCGTTTTGGAAAAAGCGGTCAAACGCGAGAAGGAGAAAACGGCGATCGCCCGGTATGCCGCCAGTCTGGTGCAGGAACGGGACTCGATCTTCATCGACGCCGGTACGACCACGTACCAGATGCTGCCTTTCCTTCCCTACGACAACATCGTCGTGGTGACTAATGGTCCCGACATGGCCCTGCAGCTCATCAAACGGAACATCAAGACGATTCTGATCGGCGGAGAATTGAAAGCGGCAACATTGTCGCTGGTGGGACGGGATGCCCTCAAAACCATCAGCCAGTACCGCTTCGACAAATGCTTCCTGGGCATGAACGGGGTCGACAAGCACCACGGCTTGACCACGCCGGACCCCGACGAAGCGTATGTGAAGCAGTTGGCGCTGCAGTTCTCCGACGAGCGGTTCGTGCTGTGCGACTCCGACAAGTTCTCCCGCGTGACGTTTGCCAAAGTGGCCGACTTGCGCGAGGTGACGGTGATCACCGACGACGGCTTGTCGCAAGAGGAACAGCAGGCGTACAGCCGATTAACAAATCTAAAAGTGGTGAAAGCATGATTTACACAGTAACCTTGAATCCTTCGATCGACTACCACGTATGGGTTCCCTCTTTGTCCGAAGGGACCATACACGAGGCGCACAAAGAGTGGAAGGATGCGGGGGGAAAAGGCATCAACGTCTCCAAAGTCCTGCGGCTGTTGGGAGTGGACAGCACGGCCCTGGGATTTGTCGGCGGATTTACGGGCGCGTTTATCCGGGAGCAGGTCGAGCGGGCCGGCATTGTGCACCAGTTTCTTTCCATCGAGCAGGATTCGCGAATCAACATCAAGATCAAAGCCCACACCGAGACCGACATCAGCGGCGTATCCCCGGAAATCCCGGCGGAAGCGCTTCAGCGGCTGTTTGCGCAGATTGACCGGTTGGGGCCGGACGATTACCTGGTGCTGGCGGGAAGCGTGCCAAAGAGTTTGCCGCTCGACATCTACCCGACGATCATGAAACGGCTCCGGGGCAGAGGCGTCCGCGTGTTTTTGGACGCGAGGGGAGAGGCGCTGCGGAGCGGATTGTCGGAAAGGCCGTTTCTGATCAAGCCCAACCATCACGAGCTGGGGGAACTGTTCGGGGTGGAGATTTCCACGCACGACGACGCGATCGCCTATGGGCGGAAAGCGCTGGAACTGGGCGTGGAGAACGTGATCGTCTCCATGGCTGGCCAGGGCGCCGTGTTCGTCAACCGTGAAGAGGCATACGCCGCTCGGATTCCGGAGCGAAAACCGGTCAACTCGATCGGGGCGGGAGACTCCATGGTCGCCGGATTCCTGTATGCGCATACAAAGGGATGGCGTGCGGAAGAGGCGTTTCGCTTTGCCGTTGCGGCGGGGAGCACGACCGCACTGTCGGAAGGATTTTGTACGCATGAAAAGATCCGCGCATTTTTACCCGAGATCAGCGTGATCAAAGTGGAATAAAAAAGGGGGCCTGTACCATGCAGCATCACATTCGCATTGTCGATTTGCTGAAGGCCGATACGATTGTGCTTCATCTGTCAGCGACGACAAAAGAGGAAGTGCTTGACGAACTGATCGCGAAGCTGGACGAAGCCGGTCGTCTGCACAGCCGGGAAGAGATGAAACAGGCGATCCTGGCCCGCGAGGCACTAGGTTCGACCGGGATCGGGGACGGGATCGCCATCCCGCACGCCAAAACGGCAGCGGTCAAAACGCCCAGTATCGCCTTCGGTTTTTCCAAAGAGGGGATCGATTTTGACTCGCTCGACCAGCAAAAAGCGCATCTCTTCTTCATGATCGCGGCGACGGCGGACGCCAACCAGGCGCACCTGGAGACGCTGGCGCTGCTCTCCCAGATGCTGATGGACGAATCGTTCCGGCAGCAGTTGATGCAGGCGGAAACCAAGGAACAGGTATTGGACATCATCAGCCGGAAAGAGCAGGACATTCACGGCGAAACTGAAAGCGTTTCCGACGCGCCGGCCGGTGCCGGGGTGAAAATCGTGGCCGTAACCGCGTGCCCGACCGGGATCGCCCACACCTACATGGCCGCCGATGCGTTGAAAAAGAAAGCCGACGAGATGGGCATTTCCCTCAAGGTGGAGACCAACGGCTCCGGCGGGGTGAAAAACAAGCTGACGGCGGAAGACATCGCCGAAGCGGCAGCCGTCATTGTGGCTGCGGACAAACAGGTGGACATGGACCGCTTTGCCGGCAAAGTCGTGATTGAGGTGCCGGTGGCGGAAGGCATCCGCAACGCGGAAGCGCTGTTGAAACGCGCGTTGAACCGGGACGGGACCGTCTACAGCGGCGAAGCGGCGGCCGGCTATCAGGAGAAGATTGAGATGGCGAAGGCCGAGAACAAACAGAAGCAGCCCGCCTTCTACAAGCATCTGATGAACGGGGTATCCAACATGCTGCCGTTTGTCGTAGGCGGCGGCATTATCATCGCCCTCAGCTTCATGTTCGGGATTAAGGCGGCCGATCCGAACGACCCGTCCTTCCACCCGCTGGCCAAGGCGCTGATGGATATCGGCGGCGGAACAGCCTTTGGCCTGATGATCCCCGTGCTGGCCGGGTTTATTGCCAAAAGTATCGCCGACCGCCCGGCCTTTGCGCCCGGCATGGTCGGCGGGATGCTGGCGGCTTCTTCCGGCGCCGGGTTCCTGGGCGGGATCATTGCCGGCTTCCTGGCAGGCTACACGATAGCCGGATTGAAAAGGCTGTTTGCCGGACTGCCGCAGTCCCTGGAAGGCATCAAGCCGATGCTGCTCTACCCGCTGTTCGGGATTTTGATTACCGGCTTTGTCATGATGTACGTCGTGTCCGAGCCGGTGGCCGCCGCCAATGCGGCGCTGGGTGACTGGCTGAAAAACATGAACCAGGGCAATGCCGTTCTCTTGGGCATGGTGCTGGGGGCCATGATGGCGTTCGATATGGGCGGTCCGGTGAACAAAGCGGCCTTTACGTTCGGGATCGCGATGATTGCCGAAGGAAACTTCGCTCCCCACGCGGCGATCATGGCGGCAGGGATGACCCCTCCGTTGGGCCTGGCGCTGGCGACGCTGCTGTTCAAGAAGAAGTTTACGGATGAGGAACGGCAGGCAGGCAAAACCGCCTGGGTGCTGGGTGCGTCGTTCATTACGGAAGGGGCCATCCCGTTTGCCGCGGCCGACCCGACGCGCGTCATCCCTTCGATCATGGTGGGCTCCGCGGTCGCAGGCGGTCTGTCGATGCTCTTCGGTTGTACGCTGCCTGCCCCCCACGGAGGGTTGTTCGTTCTTCCGGTCGTGGGCAACGCCGTCCTGTACCTGGTTTCGATACTGGCCGGTACGGTCGTAACGGCATTGATGATCAACCTGCTCAAGCGAGAAGCAAAAGAAGCAGCAGAATAAACAAGGAGTGGATGCAACATGCTGACCAAAACTTTCGTCATTCAAAATCCGACGGGCCTGCACGCACGTCCCGCCTCGCTGTTCGTGCAAAAGGCGACGTCTTTCAACTGCGAGGTCAGCCTCGTCAAAGGCACGAAAAAAGTGAACGGCAAAAGCATTATGGGCGTGATGACCCTGGGCGCGGCCAAAGGCGACGAAATTACGCTGGAAGTCAGCGGCGAACAGGAACAGGCGGCCATGGAGGAACTGGGCAGGATCCTCGAAATGGTTCACGAATGACAAGAAAACGAACATGGGACAGGGACTCTTCTGTATTTGGAGAGTTCCTCAGACCGCAGACAAACTCCCTCTTCTGCAATCGCAGCGAGGGAGTTTGACGTGTAAATACGCAAAAAAGAAGCGGCCCGTAACAGCACGACGCCCCTTTGTCCCCGTTTTCCATAGCCAGTTGGCTAATTTTTTAGGCTCATGCAAGCAAAAACAAGCATCGCCTGCATTGTCACTTTCTTTAGTCCTCGTACAGTGGTCCAACGCAGACCATGCTTCTCCTTGACATCCGCAAACACTCGCTCAATGGTTTATTTACGGCGTGCGTAAAGGAACTTATTCATTTCCGTATGTCGAAGATGTTCGACCTCATCCAGGTAATCTGCCCATATATGGCGACTGACTCGTTTCACAGCATCGCGGCTCTCTGTACATTGGAAACGGAACGGGCATTGAGTGCATATCTTTGGCTCGGAACGATACATACGGGAACCGCCACGATTAGTGGTTTCGTAAGGTAATACCTGGCCGGCGGGACAGATAAAGCAATCATCGTACTCGTCATACACATAATCATGTTTGCGAAACAATCCCTTTTTTGTATGGGGGCGGGTATAGGGCATACCAGGGCGAACGCCACCGTCTAACAGATATTTGCTTATGAACACTGACGACAAAGCCATGTCTGGTAACGGCCTTCGGTCTGTTGTTTGCTCAGCATACTTCCACCTCTTCACCGAATCGAATAAGATCAATTCGACAAAAAAGCGTGTAGATCTTGTACCTTGGGTACTTTGTCTACACGCTGAAGCCAGATAGTACGCTGTCTGGCTTATTTATTACTTGTTATTCGATTTTTTCTTTTTGTTCTTCTTTTCTGCCTTCTCTTTTGCTTCTTTGTTTAGTTTGTCAATATCTTTGTCCGTTACATTAAAGTGCTTTTTAAAATTAGTCAATGTCCTATCTTCTGGATTATTCTCGTCCATCCACTGGTTAAACTTATCTTCCCCAACGTAGTCTATCAAAATTTGGTCAATAAAATATTCAGGGTTATCATACTTAAAATCGATGTCGATGTGATCACTATGATCACTATGTTCGCTTTCAACGGCCATTAATGATCTAAATTGATTTGGCCAGAAATATTTTGGATTAATTGTATCTGAGTAATCTGGAGTTGTATCATTCCCATTGTTTACATCAAAGTGCAAGTGATAACCTCTTCCATCCTCCTCTCCTGGTGCCCCTGTATTACCTGATTCAGCAATTTCTTCTCCCCTACTAACATATTCATATTTGCTAACATAGTAGTCGTTTAGATGAAGATATCGCGTAATGAGGTTATTTCCATTTGGATCCTTATCATCATGTTTGATTGTTACATACTTAATTGGAGCAGTTGTATATGTTCCAATCCCAACAACTTGACCGTCAGCAACTGCATAAACTGGTTTAAGTTTCACTCCAATATCTATTCCCTTGTGTCGCCCATCCGAGCGGTATTCACCGTATTCTCCGGTAATTGTGTAACTAGTTGTTGGCCATCTCCACCCCAGCGGTGCATAGGGATTATCTGGATCATACATAGGGACTACATCCACATTTTTAGAGAATGCAGCATTAGAAGCACCAAGTGATAATAAAACAGCAAACAATCCTAATGTAATTCGTTTCACTTCTTAACAACCCCTCTTCCAAAATAGTACTTTGCAACCCAATTCTACCATATTGTAGTAAAAAATTGCAATATTTATACTTGGAAGAATTTTCTTATATGAGTACACCCTACATTTTGACATGAAACTTAGGCTAAGGCTGACACAGTTGATGCACAAGGATTTTTCCGTATCGAGCTTATGAAGAGTAAGGCGGCACGCCGCCCAACTCTCCCTAGGTTCCTGTCGCCCTCTTGGTCCCTCCCACCCCTAACGCATGCGTTAAAGTAAAGAAGCCCCCTGCAGGGCAGGGAGAGGAAAGGATGCCTCCTGGTTACGCCAGGAGCCTCACAAGGGCCGGTGGCTTGCTAGTCGAGATGAGCAGATGTATACTGGCCATCACCGGCTTGGCGGGGCCGGATCAAGGGCTTTTGCGGCATATCCTCGCTACGGGATGAGGATGAAAGAAATACACTTTCGTCTGGATCCCTGCGCTGCGGCATTCCACGATCCCTTGACAGGCCCCGGTCGGCGGCAGGGGCGGAGCTTGCCGCCCGGAACCTCAGGAAGGAGTCGTTAATTATCGATTCAGGGCGAAGCCCCATTGTGTGCCGCCGACTACCCGCGCCTGGTGCAGTAATCCACGCAGCTGCCGGTTGCCCCTCCCTTTTTTCCTAGGAAAGAGTTGGATGGAGAGTAGGATGAGGCATGGAAATACAATCAAACAATTGTATAAGTATCTGAATGATATAAGCGGAGGTGTTCAGTGGGAATTGTTCCATTATTCCAACAAATTGTCCATTGGCCTACAGGACAATTCATCGGCTATGAAGCAACTATTCGAGGAGAGGATGAACAAGGCCACAATATGCAGCTGCTCAGTTATTTCATCATGCTGCAGTTGAGGGGAGGGTGGAGCAGTTAGACTTAGAAGCTCGTAGTCTCAGTAGCCGCTATGGCATACGTCTACTAAGAGAGGAGTTGCGTTTATTCTTAAACATTGTTCCTGAATCAATCCAGAATCGAGCATCCTGGTTTTCAACAACCAACATTTCGCTTCACCGAATTACTTTAGAAATAAAGGAACATTCTCCTTTAACCGTCACGGACAGCATCTTAGAAAAGATAAACCGGCTCCGTCGAGAGGGGTTGAAACTTGCTATTGATGACTCCGGAAGTGGGCACCACAGCCTGAGGCTGATTGATCTACTCAATCAAGATTTTCAAAAACTGGACAAGCTGATCACCAACGATTCTTCTGACAGAACCTTGAAATCGATGGTCAGCTTTTGTAAAGAATCAGATATTTCCCTGATTGCGGAAGGGGTTAAAAGTAATAAACACTGGAACGCTTAGTGCGTTTAGGTATTCCGAATTTCCAAGGGGATCTGTTTGGATGCCCGGCCCCGCGGGACCAATTGAAAATCATGACGAAAGTATTGTGAATGGGGGGAGTAGGATCATTAAACAACAGGCGTAAACACAGGGGCTGCAAAAGTAGTCATTACTATCCTAAATTCCGCCCCACAAGTGACGATTCTTTCACCTTTCGATAATCAAACATTATCGATAGTTCATTGCGCAAAATCGGGTGATTTTCCAGTTTTAAAACACAGAAGGAAAATTGAGGGAAATTATAGGTTTTGATTATTGATAAATTGCAAAAAAAATTAGGCAGGAAAAATAAATTTTTTAAAAGAGCAGCTCAAAAGTTATCCCATTTTTACCGGAATTTAGAGGGTACACATGAATAAAATGGAAAAGACGTGGCTGAAGCAAGCGCCGGTGTAAAGAAGTATCAGCGCTCTGTTGGGTGGCAACTTAACAGCTCGTATGTAGAGGGGATCAGTACCTTTGAGACGGTGCCGGAACTGCTGGAGGCTTATCAAAAAGCGGTCAGCTCCGAAGGTCAAACGGTGAAGGACATCGGCATATCTCTTGATTTCCAAATCGGCTACCGTTCGCGGACCGCCAGGAAGCATAAAGCGCTGAAAGTCAGCTCATCTTGGAGGCTTTCCAAACAGTCGGATGTGACATATTCCAGTTGGCCTATGGCCGTCTGTATCACGCCTGGGGATTTGGCTCCCCAGGCAGGCAAAGGAGGGAAAAGTCATGGCTTATTTCTGTTGAAAAATCCCCCATTCTAGTTATATGATTGAAAATAACCTATCAAATGGAAGAATCACTTTGAGAGGAGAGGGTGATTATATTGCTTAGAATGTATCGCACGATTTTTTTTATGGGGATTCTTTGTTCAATTGTGTTATTTGGGTGTTCCACAAGTTCTGAAACAGTAGAGGGCAGTTCAACTAATTCTGTTACATCTGACATTTTAGAGAAGGTGAAAATTGGACAATTGGAAGGTGTGTCAATTGGAATCGGGGCAACAAAAAAGGAAGTAATAGAGAAGTTTGGAAAACCGACTCGCACTGGAAATGCTGAGTATGGGTTTACCATGTATTATGATGGTTTTAGTCTAGAATTTGAGGATTATGCTAATTCCATTGATGAACTCAATGAGAATAGCAAAGTTGTCCTTATAAATGCTGACCCAAAAATGGTTGATCTTACCGGAAAACCTGATGAAATTAAGGGAATTCTAGGAACCCCTTCTCGTGAGATACTAGATGATACGGGTGATGACACTTTCATTTTGGAGTATTCGGAAAGTGATTATTTGTTAAAACTTACTTTTGATACAGAAGATGATCCAGTGAAATATATAACTCTTCATATCAAATAAGCCAGACAGTACGCTGTCTGGCTTCAGACCGCAGACAAACTCCCTCTTCTGCAATCGCAGCGAGGGAGTTTGACGTGTATTGTACCTTGGATACTTTGTCTCCCCGCTGAGGGACTCTCCCGTTTCGGGAGAGTTCCTTGCTGTTCCGGGGCCGTTGTGTGACGAAAGGGATGCCCCTGATCGTCCGGGCGGGACAATGTGCTGCAAAGTGCAGCCAGACGTTGCGAATGCGGCGGTCATTTGCGAAGATGAAGAAAAAGGGAAGGAGTGGAAGTCATGGCTCTTTTGTCTGCCCCTTTTCAATGGAAAGGGCTCGCTTTGAAAAACCGGGTGGTGATGCCGCCCATGTGCCAATACTCGGTGGAGGCCAAGGACGGGAAACCGAACGACTGGCACTTTGTCCACTACGTCTCGCGCGCCGTCGGCGGAGCGGGCCTGATCATCATGGAGATGACCGACGTCGAACCGGACGGCCGCATTTCCGACTACGACCTGGGATTGTGGTCGGATGAGCACATCCCGGCGTTTGCCCGGATCGTGTCGGAGGTGCACAAGTACGGGGCGAAAATCGGCGTGCAGATCGCTCATGCCGGTCGCAAGGCGGAGGATGCCGAGGTGCCGGTCGCGCCGTCTCCGATCGCGTTCAGTGACAAATACAAGACGCCCCGCGCCCTCACCACGGAGGAAGTGCAGGCGCTGGTCGTCAAGTTCCGGGAAGCGGCCAGACGGGCGGTGGAAGCCGGCATGGACACCATCGAGATCCACGGCGCCCACGGCTATTTGATCCACCAGTTCCACTCGCCGCTCACGAACAAGCGGGATGACCGGTACGGCAGGGACCTCGCGCTGTTTGGCGTGGAGGTGATCGAAGCGGTCAAGAGCGTGATGCCGGAGGACATGCCGCTGATCATGCGGATCTCCGCGGTGGAATACGTGGAAGGCGGCTACGGCCTGGAGTACAGCACGGAATTGTGCCGCCGCTACAAAGAGGCGGGGGTCGACATCTTCCACATCTCCAGCGGGGGCGAAGGGCCGATCGGTTCGGGGGGACGGCCGGGCATCCACCCCGGTTATCAGGTGCCGATGGCCCGGACGATCAAGCAGGCGCTGGATGTGCCGGTGATCGCCGTGGGCAATCTGGACGATCCCCTTTTGGCCGAGGCGACGCTGGGCAACGGCGACGCCGACCTGGTGGCGGTGGGCCGGGGCATGCTGCGCGACCCGTACTGGGCGCTGCACGCGATCCGTACCGTCTCCGGCGAGGTTGTACCGCCCAAGCAGTACGGCCGCGCCTTTTAAACGGGCAGTTCTGTAGGGAAATCGGTAGCGGACACAGGACAAGCGCGGGTTCCGCGGCCGTGATAGGCTGGAAGCGGTTGACAAAGGAGAATTCAGCACCGTTTAATGTTGAAAAACCGATATGTTTAATCGGGATTTATCGGCCGCGGTAAAACCGACTAGACCACTAGAGGTTTTCCCCGAGGGGAGAAACCTCTTTTCTTTTTACAGCCGGGCCGAACCGGTTAGCTTCAGAAGAGGGGAGGAAAAACAATGGCTGCGGTGCTGGTCATCGGAGGGGACCGCTTGGGGAATATCACCGAGCTGCTTCACGGCAGGGGATACCGGCAGATTTATCACGTATCGGGGCGAAAACACTCCCAATACAAGGTACATATTCCCGTCGACACCCAAATGATTGTCGTGTTTACCGACTTTGTGAATCACAATCTGTCGTGGCACGTAAAACATCAGGCAAAGGCGAAAAACGTACCCATCCTGTTTTGCAAACGCTCGTGTGCGTCCATCGTGAAGCGGCTGTGAACATAATGTTCATTCAATTCCGACTTGACGCATATGATTAATATGAATTATGCTTTCTTCAAACCACTGCCGCTTCCGGCACGTCAACCGTGCCGCACTCACGTCCCTGGGCTGACAGGCAGCGGCCGGACGGGACCGGGAAGGAAAAACGGCTGGACAGGAGTGAATCACATGGTGAACCGGAATCACGAAGAGCTTGCCGATTCCCGCATCGAGATGATCCTGCGCGCACTGGAAGGTCTGGAGTACGGTACCCTGCACATCGTCGTGCACGAGTCGCAAATCACGCAAATCGAACGAACCGAAAAGACGCGCTTTCCCCTGGAGCGCGCCGCCGCCGTCAAATCCAACACGAGGCAGGCGGGGCGGGGCAGATAGCCGTCATGATGACGGCACGGGTGAGCGAACCATCAAAGGGCACGGGACAGAAACCCGTGCCTTTTTTTGTGTGAGCACGGCTTGGGCTGTACCATGCCTTTATGGTCGGCGTTAGTCATTCGATAGAACCATTCGAACTATCACATTGTTTTTTGTAAGGATCATTAAGGATGGAAGATAAAAACCTTCTTGATTTTCTTCGCCGGTTATATACAAGGTTTGCGTTTGAGTATCTTCATGGGGTTCATATGCGTACATTTTACGAAAACTCTTTTCCAGGCTTCCCAACTTATCGCCGATATTGAATCCATAGTTTGTTTTGGTTTTATCGGTGGATGGGCTATTCACGATGATTCTGACGACACCACCCACTTTGGCATTCGGAGAACCATAGATTCCGCCAATCGCTATATTTCCTTTATGGAGGGGACCTGGGCCTATTTCACTTGAATCAGTAACGATCTGGATACTCGTGTGGGAAGGCTCCCCATCGGCTGAACAACCCGATAAGAAAGAAGCACTTGCGATCAACATAGATAAAAATAAGCGCATGTTTTTTACCAACATAAGAAACCTCCTCTTCCAAACAACATACTGCAATTCCATTTTAATACAGATCTGTGCTTATGTATGGATTACAAACTGGCCAAATCACTCGAGGTGACAATCGTGAAGCACATGGTGCTGTTCTTGCTTGTCATGTCCCTGTTGTCTGCAGGTTGTTCTCCTGTCCAGACGCACGGAGACGATCCCCCTGTCGCATTGACAAAGGCAGAACAAGAAACGACCATCCCTCTTTCCTTTGAAGAAGGCAAGGAGGAACAGCAGGTAACGTTACTGGATAGGAGGATAATCAAACAGGTCGTAAAGCAGGAACGCCTTGGAACTGCGAAACTGTTTGCTTTCCTGAAAGCGAATGAGGACCCAACCCGTTTATTCGGAGGGATTCAAATGGGAGATGTCTGGTATGAATTTGGCGAGGTAGGCGCATTCCCTTATGTTGATAAGCTGGAGTTTCAGAAATCTTCACTGTTCCAGAAACCGGTTGTGGAAGTAAAGGGATTATGCGGAGCAAACTGTCCGTTCCGCTATGAAATCACCATCGAGGAAGCGAAACCTTCCATCCTTCTGTTTGTAAATGAACCTGTTGCAGATATAGCAGATCTGGATCACGATGGAGTGGAGGAATCGTAACATCCTGCGGGAGCCCTGGTGTGTTTGAGACCCGGATTTACACATGGAGGGACAATCGGATTGTTCGTGTCGATCTGAACAAGCTCGTAAAGGCAAGCAGTGTCTGGTATACTCGTCCGCTCTTTCAAGTACAATCAGGGAATGATTCCACGATCAAAACATACCGATACACCGCAAACGGATTGTCTTTGGTTACAGAAAAGTAGGCACACGCCCTTTTCCTACTGACCTGCAGGGCTTGCAGATCGAAGCAGCCAGCCTCTATTGAAAGAGGGGGCCATTCAAAGCCAGTGCGCAGCATCCATTTCCGTGCCCAATCCCCAAAAGAGATGGGAGATTATCCTGATACGCAGAAAAATGGGTCATCAGCTCTTTGCTGATCACCCATTTTTTTGCGATTCGTTCGATCCGCGCCCGTTCCTTTCCCTCGAAATCGACGTAGGGAATGTCAAACAAGGTGATTAAACGATCGATTAAGGAGCGGGTATCCGTCACGGTTACCCGGCAAATCATGCCGACATGGCCGTTTCCCGCCGGACAAAACGGCTGGATCGGCTCGGCCTGCAGCGCTTCCATGATGGCGCCGCCGGTGCCGAGCGGCCAACTGGTGTCCATCGGGAGGTGGCAGGTGAAGACCGAGAGCTCTTTCTCCTTTAGCGCCAGCAGCAAGTCCCGCCTGATCGGCACGAACCCCCTGCCCCAGCGGCCGCGCGGGTCGCCGCATTCCATCAGCAGCGGGTGATGCATGAACAACAGGTCGCCCGGCACTGACTCGTCCAGGAAGCGCTTCAGCACCTCGTCGGTCGGGAAGACGGCCAAAAAGACGGTGTGTACCTGTTCGCGTCCTCTGAGCATCAGGCCGTTGAAGCGGCGGACGAACTCCGCTTCGAAAAAGCGCTGCCAGTCAAACCCGACCGGCTCGTACACCATGGGAATGAAACGGCTGAAGCCGGGATCGGTTTCCCACTCGTCCATGCGAAACAGTCGGGTGAACGCTTGTTCCAGATGCGTCAGGCTTTCCATGAGAATCCCTCCTTGTACAGGTGTTTAACACCTGATGGTGCCGGACGGCCGCTTGCGGGGCGCTGCCGGTCCCGCCGTTTTTCCGGGAAAACGCCCGAACGAACGGCAGATTTCCTCTAATACAGCACCATGCTGCCCGTCCGTTTCATATGCCGTTCCGCCCGTTTCAACAAAAAGACGGAAGCAGTCACCAGCAGAACCAGCACGCCGGCGAGCAGTCCAAGCTCCTGCCACAGATCGCCCAGTTCCGCTCCTTCCATCAGCAAGGCCCGAACCATGTGCAGCGCGTAGGTGAGCGGAAAGCAAAGGGAAATCAGCTTGGCCCAGAACGGGAACGCCAGCGGAGGGAGGCGCACGCCGGAGAAGATCAGCATCGGCTCGTCCAGCACGGTGTAGAGAAAGCCGGCGTCCCGCGAGAAGAGAAACAGCACGCTGAGAAAGCCGCCCCACACCACGGCGGAGACGAGCAGGATCAAAAAGGCGAGCGGAACGGCCCACCAGCCGCTGACGTGAATGCCGCCGACAAACGCCATCGCCAGCAGCGTGAAGCAGAAGAACAGCCAGACGCCTTCCACCAGCGCAGAGAGGGAACGGCCGTAGACAAACGCGAGCCGGTTGACCGGACTGATGAAGATCATCTCCATCGTGCCCGCCTGCCGCTCAAAGCTCATCTGCCAGGCCGACTGCACCAGGCACCAAAAAAAGATGTAGCCGAGATAGCCGGTCAAAAGAAACAGCGGAAGCTGCCCGGGGGCGACGAAGCGGGCGAGCGGGCTGTCCGCTCCCATGCGAAACGGGGCAAACGAATAGTACGCCGTGACGAACATGACGACCGGCCAGATCAGCAGGCTGAAGTACACCAGACTGCTGTGAAACGAATGGCGGTGTTCCTTTTTGATCTCCGCCCAGAGCAGGCTCATCCACTCGTTCATGCGCTCCTCCTTTCCGCCATCTGCAGGATGACGTCTTCCAGCGACGGCTGTTCCGTGACCAGGCGCAGCACCGGCGATTGGTGGGCGGCCAGCAGGGAGAGGAGGGGAGCGGTCAGGTCTGCCTCGCTGCGCAGCGTGAGCTCCCATGCCTGTTGGTCCGTTTCCGCCACGTCCCACGTACCGCGGTGCCGTTCGGCGAGCTGGCGCAGGTCGCGCTGCAGCGCGTCGGGGAGAACGGGAATCGTGACGCGCAGGGTGGTCTCCCGGCAGAACGAGCGGGTGAGGCGTTCCGGCGTGTCGTGGGCGACCAGCCGGCCTTTGTCGATGATGTAGACCTCGTCACACAGCTCTTCCACCTCGTGGATGTAGTGGCTGGTCAAGAGGATCGCCTTTCCCTGCTCGGCGGCCAACTGCTTCACCTGCCGCCGCAGTTGGCGGGCGATGGGGGCATCCAGCCCCAGCGTCGGTTCGTCCAGGAACAGGTATTTCGGGTCGTTGATCAGCCCGCGGGCGATCTGCAGCCGCTGTTTCATCCCCTTGGAGTAGCGCTCCACGGGGGTGTCGGCCGCTTCCCGCAGCTCCACGAGATCCAGCAGCGTGTCGACGCGTTCCGCCAGACGGGAGCCGGACAAGCCGTACAGGCTGCCGAAGTACTGCAGGTTTTCCCTCCCCGTCAGCCGCCAGTAGAGCATCCGCTCCCCGCCGGCGATCATGTTGACCAGCGCCTTTACCTGCCGGTCGCAGCGGACGGCGTCATAGCCGTCAACCGTGATGGAGCCGCTGGTCGGTTCCAGCAGCGTGCAGCACATTTTGATCGTGGTCGTCTTGCCGGCGCCGTTGACGCCCAACAGCCCGACGATACTGCCTGGCCGCATCGCAAACGAGAGTCCGCTGACGGCCTCCACTTCTTTCCACTGGCGCGAGAACCAGCTTCCCCGCTCCCTGATCCGGTACACTTTGCGTACGTTTTCCACCAGAAACATGTGTCATCCTCCTATCCAAAGATCGATTCCAGCACCCGTTTTTCCATCCGGCGAATCCCGACGGCGCCGACCGCCACGTAGACGGCGGACAGGATGGCCATGTGCATGAGCTGCGGCGCGGATGCCGACAGCGGCTGGCCGAGAATGGCGCTGTGGCGAAACGCCTCCAGCGCGGGCGTCAGCGGCAGGAGCTGGCTCAGCGGCTGCAGCCACTCCGGCAGGTAGGCCGTGGGGTACGTGACCCCGGAGAGAAAGGCCATCAGGACAAACAAGGTGTTCTGCGTAATGTAGGTGTCGCGAAAGCGGAGCATCACACTGCCCAGCACCAGCGCCTGGCAGAAAAATGCTCCCGTGGACAGCAGCCAGACGGCGGCCGCGCTCCAGACGTCGGCGCCCGCGAGATTGAGTCCGAACAGGCGGCCAACGAGCAGGATGACGGAAAATTCAAACAGCGTCCGCATCAACTGCTGGGTGACGTTGCCGAGAAAGTACCCCTTTCGCGATGAAGGGGTGAGCAGCAGCGCCTCCAGGGTCCCCTCGCGCAGCTCGGTGATCAGCGAGCGGCTGACGTTCATCAGCGTGGAGACGGCAAACGAGTAGAACGCGCCGCCGAGAATGACGTAGGAGAGGTAGTCGGCGGAGCCGGCGTAGCGGACGAAGCGGTCGTCCAACTGGCCGGCAAACACGTGGGTATACGCAAAATAGGCAAACAGCACCGTGTACACGCCGGCCAGGATGTGGCCGATCACGAACGACCAGGGATAGGCTCTCAGCATGACCAGCGTGTTGCGCAGAAAGGTGGCTTTGGCAACCTGAAACACGTCATTTCCTCCGTTCTGTCGAAGATGGGGCGGCCGGCAGACCGGCGTCAGGCATGTCGATAAACTCGTGCAGGTCGACGGCCAACTGTTCCAGCCGGGAGGGCATCGCACGGTAAAACACGTAGCGCCCCCGCCGCTCGCTCCAGACGAAGCCGGCGTCGGCGAGCAGCTTGATGTGTTTGACCACGGCCGGTTCGCTGATGCCGTGCAGCGCCGCCAACTGCTGAACGCAGTAGGGGTGGCCGAGCAGCGACTTCAGGATGGCGGCCCGCGTCGGATCGCTGAACACCTTCATTTTGGCGATAAAATCGGCCGGAATTGCAGCCTTCTCCGCCGTCCCCGGAACGTCCACGTGCAGGCCGACGGTAATCCGGTCGGCGTAAACGCCCAGGAGCAGATGAGGCGCGGCAAAGGTGGAGACGATCAGGTAGATGTGCGTCAATTCCTCGTAGGCAAACTGGTAGGTTTTCGCCTTGTGAAACTGCAGAAAGCGCTCGTGGACATGAAGCCGCGGGTGGACCCGGGAGAGAAACGATACCGGGTCGGCGGCCAGACGCTCCGCCGCTTCATGCACGGCGCGGATCAGCCAGGGCTCGATGCGCCGCTCCTCCGCCTGGAAAAACGGCAGGTACGCGTAGCAAAAATCGAGAAAGTCCCGCTTGGCGGCCAGCGGACGGCGAATCAGCTCGCGGTGCTCCGGTTTGAGCTGTTCAAACGCCTCGTCCGTATGCCCCCGCATCCACGCCTGGAGCTGGCGGCGGTGGCAGACCGGCCCCATCATCGCTTCCGCAAACTCTTCCGGAGACATGGCCTGCACCCGCTCCAGCCCCGCTTCGACCGAATGATGGTACGTCTCTTCCCAGGGAGAGAGAAAGTCCAGCACGTTCAGAAAGTGGTTGGAGAGCGCGTCAAACCGGCGCAGGTCGCGTGCCAGGCCGCCCGGCAGAGCGTTAAGCGTCTCGCGGGCCCAGCCGATGCGGGATGTGTGGTGGTCCGGATTGGCCAGCACGTGCAGGCTGAGAAAAAACTCGCAGCCGGGAATGTACGCGGCCGACACCCGCTTGCGCAGCCACAGCGGCAGATCCTGCATGGTCTCCCTCCTTTCGATTAACTGTTTGGTGAATTCATTGTGGCGGATGGCAAAAGTGAAGACATTATGGGGGAGGGGAATCGCTTTGTCAATACACCAAATGAAAAACCACGCCGGAGAAAGGCGTGGTTGTGCCGATCCATCATTCGCGCTTGGACGAGTCCCGCAGCTTCCGCAAGCACTGCTCCAGGTCGTTCCATTCTTCCGGCGAAAGCGGCTGCTGGCGGTAGCGGTACCGCTCGTAGTAGCCGGTGATCTGTCCGGCCAGTTCCACTACGTCCGGGTTGGCCCACTGCGAGCGGATGCGCCGCAAGTATTCGTGGCTGGTCTCATGCCGTTCGATCCGCATCCCCGCTTCGGCCATGTGCTGGAGAAACCGGTAGTACGCATACCGCACCGGATCGTCGACGGGGCCGGACGGGCCGCGCATCAGCGTGTCCAGCTCCCAGAGGGGACCTTCGTCTGCCGATGCGTCCGCGGCGACCGGGCGCCAGGCGGTTTGAACCGGAGCAGGGGAGACGGCGGTGCCGCCGACGTTCCGGTAGCGCCGTTTCCAGATGAACCGCGCCAGCGTGGCGAGGACCAGCGCCGAGACGCATGCGATCAGGTAGGGTTCCGCCATCGAAAACAGCGTCTCGCCGCCGGCCGGAGCGATCTCCTCCAACGGCTGTTCGACGACATCCGTTCCGCTGTTGAACAGCCCGTTGACGCGGCTGTTTCCGCTCAGGACGTCCGCCAGTTTGCCAAACAGCGCGGCGGTTCCCAGGAGGAGCGGGCGGGCCAACAGGTACAGACCGTCTCCCAGCGGTTCTTTGACCAGCCCCCAGATCCACGCCAGGAGCCAGAGCAGGCCGCCGCCTGCGAGGGCGTATCCCGCCGCCAGCAGCAGCCGGGTGGTCAGCAGTTGACCGCCCAAAGCGGCGGCAAGGGAGATCGGCGCGGCGCTTCCGCCCGGCGGTTCGCGCGTCAGGTACTCGCCCCAGCCGGTGACGAGGTGGCTGGCGAGCACGAAAGCCAGTATCGCGTAATACGCCCGAACGTCATGCGGCTGCGGGGCGGCCAGCGCTCCGAACAGGCCGGCCAGCACCAGTTGGAACAGGCAGATGATCAGCGCCAGCACAAAGCGGTGGCGCAGATGGACAGGCGTACACGGAATCGAGGGCGCGGCGTGGATTCGCCAGAAAAAGAGGGCGGCCAGCAGCAAAGCGAGCAGCCAGGAGCCGAAAGCGGCGTAACACAGACCGCCGACGGCCGCCACCAGCGGATACAGCAGCAGGTGAAGCAGGAGGTGGTGTCCGCCCCCCTGGTACAGCCAGCTTCCCAGGGCGAGCAGGAGCGCGGCGGCCAGGACAAAGCCGATCATGCTTTCCGGCCGGGCCGGCAGCCACCGGAACAGCATCAGCACGGAGGCCGTCAGCAGCGCTTCCATCCAGAACACCAGCGTCCAGCGTCCCAACATGGACCACGTCATGAAAGGACCACCTTCCTCGCCGGGGTGCGGCCGGACTCGTGCCGGCGCAGGACCGGCTGCTCTTCCGACACGTCCAGCACCGTGACGCTGTGGCCGTGCCGCACCAGCCGTTTGACCGCTTCTTCCGCCGGTCCGTCCAGACGCGGGGTGACGATCAGGATCGCGTCACGGGTGCCGCTGTGCTCCAGACGCCGCAATACGGCCGCCAGCGAAGTCGGCATGTACTGATACAGGCGGGCGAGCTGTGTCATGACATGGACGTGGTGAGCCTTGCCGCTGCCCGCGGGGAGGTGGAACTGCTCCCGTCCGCGCTGTTTCACCGTCAGGAACAGGTCGCAGGACAGCGATTGGCGGCGGCAGAGAACGGAGAGGGCGGCAAGAGCGGAGATGACCCGCTCGTTCACCGTATCGTTTTGCCGCTGCAGCAGCGGTTCGTAGGACGGCAGAATGTGTCCCACCACCTTCCAGGTGGGGCGGGCGGTCGGCTCGAACAGCCGCGTCTGCAGCGCGCCGGTTTTCGCGCTGGCTTTCCAGTGGATGTGCTTCAGCCGGTCTCCCGGCGCATAGCCGCGCACGCCGCGCAAAAACGTGACGTCCTCCTCCAGGCGTCTGCGCGAGACGCTGCCGCCGTCAGGCTCGGCTGCCGCCGCCGACAGCGGGGGCAGCGTCAAGGGCAGCGGGTAGACCAGGAGGGAAAACGACAGCGGCAGCGGAATCGGGTCCTGCTCCTCGCCAAACACGGAGAGCGTGTCCGCCTGGGCTTCCGTCAGCCACACCAGGCCGCGCTTGTGCGGGGTGAGCGTAAACGTCCGTTCCGCGCTTGTCCTAAGCGGCAGGTGGAAGCGGAAGCGAACCGTGCAGCGCTGGCTGCTCGCTGTCACGTCGTCCGCCCCTTCGACCGTCACGTGTTCGGGAAAGGACACGCGGATCACCGTGCCGGGCAGCGGCAGCCAGGAGCGGTTGTGCAGCGAAAAACGGACGGTGACGGGCGTTCCCGGCATCACCCGGCTCTGGTCCGCGCTCCACTCCAGCCGAACCCAGCGCGGCAGATTGGCCCGCCACCAGCGGTGAGCCAGCGTCATGAAAAAGAAGAAGCCGCCAAACAGCCAGAGAAAGCGGCTGCCCGAAAAGAGGGCAAACAGGAGGCAGAGAAACCCCAAAGCGTGATAGACCTGTCTCGTGCTCATGTGTGGATCACACGCCTTCTTCGACCGGTGTCGCCACGCTTTTGAGGATGTCGTCGATCACTTCCTGCTCCGTCACGTGCAGTTCCGCTTCCATCGACAGGCGGATGCGGTGGACGGACAAAGCGGGAAACACCGCTTTGACATCGTCAGGCAGGACGTAGGTGCGCCCGTCCAGGTAAGCGGCCGCCTGCGCCGAGCGCAGCAGGGCGAGCATGGCGCGAGGACTGAGGCCCGTTTCCACGGAGCGGTGGCGGCGGGTGGCTTCCGTCAGATCGATGATGTACTCCTCCACGGCGGGGCTGACGTGTACCGCTGTCACGTCCCGCTGCATGGCAGCGATCTCGTCGACGCTGATCACCGGCTCCACCTGCTCCAGCGGTGAGCCTGTCCGGAACCGCCGGAGGATCTCCCGGGCGTCTTCCCTGCTGCCGTAGCCGAGCGACAGGCGGAACAAGAAGCGGTCGAGCTGCGCTTCCGGAAGCGGATAGGTTCCCTCCGATTCGATCGGGTTTTGCGTGGCAATCACCAACAGCGTCGGCGGCAGGGGAAGCGTCACCCCTTCGATGGTTACCTGCCGTTCTTCCATGCATTCCAACAGGCCGGATTGCGTCCGCGGCGTGGCCCGGTTGATCTCGTCGGCCAGGAGCACGTCGGCAAACACCGGTCCCCGCCGAAGTTCAAACGCGCCGGTCCGCTGGTTGAACACGTGCAGCCCGACCACGTCCGAAGGCAGCAGGTCGGCGGTAAACTGCACCCGGTTGTAGGTGCCGCCGATCGCCTGGGCGAGCGTTTTGGCCAACACGGTCTTGCCCATGCCGGGCAGGTCCTCCAAGAGCACGTGGCCGCGGGCCAGAAGAGCCGTCACCAGCAGCCGGATCTGCGGCTCCTTGCCGACGATGACGCGGTTGACGCTTTCCAGCAATGTGTCCAAAGGGCGATGGGTCATGAGGACGTCTCCTTTATGGGAAAATAGGGCGCGAGACCCGGTTGTTCCAGTATGGAAGGTATTATACATCGGAACGCCTGATTTTGCCAAATCTTCATAAAATTATCCCGATCGGAAAAACGGCCCTCTGAAACGAGCGTGCCGCTGATCGGCGGGGGAACGTTTGCGACCTTCATCGGCGGCGCACAGTCAAGCAACTGGGTGCTTGAAAGCCGCGGGAACAGAGGGTGAAGAAAAGGCGTCGGAAACAAGAAAAACAGCGAAGGGGAACTCCCGCTTCGCTGTTTGACGCAAACGAGCGCAGACGCGCGCCATCTCCCGGCCGCTTTGGGCGCGGCGGGGCGCCCCAACGGACCAGACTCGTTCCTTATCCGACCTGCTGGGGCACCGCCTGCTTCAGCGCCTGCTCCAGATCGGCGAGGATGTCGTCGATCGCCTCCGTGCCGACGGAGAGGCGAATCAGGCCCGGGGTGACGCCGGCGGCGAGCTGTTCCGCTTCCGACATCTGCTGGTGGGTCGTGCTGGCCGGATGGATGATGAGCGACTTGGAATCGCCGACGTTGGCCAGATGGGAGAACAGCTTGACCGACTCGATCAGCTTCTTCCCTTCGGCGACGCCGCCGCGAATGCCAAAGGTGAGGATGGCTCCCGCGCCTTTCGGCAGGTACTTTTGCGCCAGGCGGTAGTGCGGATCGCTCTCCAATCCCGGGTAGCTGACCCACTCCACGGCGGGATGTGCCTCCAGATAGCGGGCGACGGTCAAGGCGTTTTCGCTGTGCCGCTCCATGCGCAGATGCAGCGTTTCCAGCCCTTGCAGGAACAGGAAGGCGTTGAACGGCGCGACGGCGGCCCCGATATCCCGCTGCAGTTGAACGCGGGCCTTGACGATGTACGCCAGCGGGCCGAGCGCTTCCGTGTAGACGATGCCGTGGTAGCTCGGGTCGGGCGTGGTCAGGCCGGGAAACTTGCCGCTGCTCCAGTCGAACTTGCCGGAGTCGACGATGATGCCGCCGATGGCCGTGCCGTGTCCGCCGATGAACTTGGTGGTGGAGTGAACGACGATGTCCGCTCCGTGGTCAAACGGACGGCAGAGGATCGGAGTGGCAAAGGTGTTGTCCACGATCAGCGGAATTCCGTGTTCGTGGCCAATCGCGGCAATCGCCTCGATGTCGGCCACGTCCATGCGCGGATTGCCGATCGTCTCGAGGAACAGCGCTTTTGTCTTTTCGTTGATTTTGGAGCGGAAATGGTCCGGGTTGGATTGGTCGACGAAGTGAACGGTGATGCCGAGCCGCGGCAGCGTGTGGTAGAAGAGGTTGTAGGTGCCGCCGTACAGGCTGTTGGAGGCGACAATTTCGTCGCCGGCCTGGGCGATGTTGAGGATGGAAAAGGCGATCGCCGCCTGCCCGGAGGAAGTGGCCAGCGCCCCGACACCGCCTTCCAGCAGGGCGACCCGCTGTTCAAACACGTCCTGGGTCGGGTTCATGATGCGCGTGTAGATGTTGCCCGTCTCTTTCAGCCCGAACAGGTTGGCGGCGTGCTCCGTATCGCGAAACACGTACGAGGTCGTCTGGTAAATCGGCACGGCGCGCGCTCCCGTCACCGGATCGGGCGACTGTCCTCCGTGCAGAGCGATGGTTTCCGGCTTCCACTGGCGTTGGTCCGACATGGGCATCTCTCCCTCTTTCCTGGATAAAGGATGGATAACAAACGAAGCCTTCTTCCGGAGAGAAAGAAGGCTTCGGTCATTCCCGATCAAGCGGCCGTTTCATCTCTCAGAATCCGGGATTCTGCAGGAATTGGCACCATGCAAGCAGGCTTGTTTGCCGGTTGCCGGGCTTCATCGGGCCTGTCCCTCCGCCGCTCTTGATGAAATCGTGGAAATTTTGCAAATTGTGCTTATCTGGTATTATAGGGGGACAGCCGGATTCGGTCAATACAAATTTCCGAGTAAGTCAGGGGGAATTATCATGATTGCTGTTTTCTTGCGTCCACACGATTTGGCCTATGCGGAGCGCATGTTTGCGCTGGTTTCCGATCCGGCCGTCAGCGGCGCGCTCAGCCTGCAGGACCAGTCGGTCGAGGATACGAAGCGGTTCATCCGGCACATTACGGAAGAGGAGCGGGCAGGAAGAGCCGTCAGCCGGGTCGTTTTCAATGAAAAGGAGGAGTTGATCGGCGTCACCACGCTGATGTTCATCGACAGGGAGCGGCGGCGCTGTCACATCGGCAGTTGGCTGGGCCGGGCGTACTGGGGGAAAGGGTACAACCAGCTCGCCAAGGAAGCGATTTTGTCCATCGCGTTTGGCGAGCTGGACCTGGACATCGTCTTCGCCGGGGCGCGGACGACCAACATCCGCTCGCAAAAAGCGCAGGAGAAGCTGCCCTACGTCACGCTCCACGTGGAAAACGAGTATCCCGAGGAGCACGCCGCTCTGGAGCAGCGGCAGCAGCAGCCCTGTGTGCTGCACGCCTTCAAGCGGGACGATTTTCTCCGGTATCTGGCGGAAAAGGAACGGGCGGCCAGGGGAGAAGCGGTCCGTGACTAATCCGTACACGGCGGGCTGAGGCGGGCCGGTCCCGCTCCCATCGGGGCCGGCTTGAAGCAGGAACCGCAGCGCCCCCCGTCACAATTGCGTAACCGTTTCGCCCTCTCTCGTTCACAACTTTTCGGCCGGGGCAGCCCTATAATAGGGGTGATTGTGATAAAAATCACATATTCACTGTGAAAATGTTGTTTCGGGGAGGGGAGACATCGATGGAACTGGACAATACCATGCTGGCCAGGATCCTGACCTCGTTGACGCTGGGGTTTCACATCATTTTTGCCGCTTTGGGCGTCGGCATTCCCGTGATGATCTCGATCGCGGAGTGGCTGGGCATCCGCCGCAATGACCCGATGTACACGCTGATGGCCCGCCGCTGGGTCAAAGGCTTTACGGTCACCGTGGCGGTAGGCGTGGTCACCGGCACCTGTATCAGCCTGCAACTCAGCCTGCTCTGGCCCAGCTTTATGAAAATCGCCGGGGAAGCGATTGCCCTGCCGCTGTTTCTGGAAACTTTCGCCTTTTTCTTCGAAGCGATCTTTCTCGGCATCTACCTGTACACCTGGGATCGCTTTGCCAACCCGTATGTCCACTGGTTTTTCTCCATTCCGGTCGTGATCGGTTCGACCGCTTCCGCTTTTTTCATCATGACGGTGAACGCGTTCATGAACGCGCCCCAGGGCTTTACCCTGCAAAACGGCGCCATCGTCGACATTCAGCCGCTGGTGGCGATGTTCAACCCGGCCACGCCGACCAAGGCAGGCCACATGATCCTCTCGTCGTACGCCGCCTCCGCCTTTGTACTGGCCGCCATCGCCGCCTGGAAGCTGCTGAAAGGGAGCAGGCACGAATACTACCGGAAGGCGCTCACCTTCACCATCGGCCTGGCGCTGCTCTTCTCCTTCGGCACCGCCCTGTGGGGGGACCTGGCCGGCAAGTACCTGGCCGAATACCAGCCGGCCAAGCTGGCGGCGGCCGAGTGGCACTTTGAGACCAGGCCGCGGGCGGAACTGGTCGTCGGCGGCGTGCTGGACCCGGAGACGCTGGAAGTGAAAAACGCCCTGAAACTGCCGTACGTGCTCAGCATTTTGGCGACCGGTTCGCCAAACGGCACGGTCACCGGTCTCGACCAGATTCCGCGCGAGCTGTGGCCGCCGCTCTTCATCCACTACCTGTTTGACGGGATGGTGGCGATCGGGGTGTACATGCTGATCGTCCCGCTTCTCTACTTTGCCGTCCGCCGCTGGAAAAAAGGGGAGGTTCCGCGCCTGCTGCTGCGCGCGATCGTCTTGGGGGCGCCGCTGGCGTTTCTGGCGATCGAACTGGGCTGGATCTTTTCCGAAATCGGCCGGCAGCCGTGGATTCTCGTCGGCTACATGAAGACGCAGCACGCCGCCACCACCGCCGACAACGTCGGGCAGATGCTGGTCCTGTTCGGCCTCCTGTACGCGTTTTTGGCCGTGGTTTGCACGCTGGTGCTCAGACGGATGTTCGCAAACAAGCCGGTCGAGGCGGAATGGAAGTAACGGAAGGAGGGGATCGACATGACATTGGAAACGCTGGCGATTACCGTGCTGTGGACGTTTCTCTACGGCTACCTCATCGTGGCCTCCATCGACTTTGGCGCCGGGTTCTTTTCGTTTTACTGCAAGGTGACCCGCCGCGACCACATCGTCAACGCGATCATCGAGCGGTACCTGTCTCCGGTCTGGGAAGTGACCAACGTCTTTCTGATTTTCTTCATCGTCGGGCTGATCGGGTTCTTCCCGGACACGGCCTACTACTACGGCACGGCGCTCCTGGTCCCGGGCAGCCTTTTTCTCGTGCTCCAGTCGCTGCGCGGATCGTTTTACGCGTTTGCCCACTACGGGGCGCGCGACAGCATGGCTTACCTGTTCATCTACGGCGTGACGGGCCTGTTTATCCCGGCATCGCTGGCCACCATCCTGACCATTTCCGAGGGAGGCTTTATCGAAACACAGGGAGAAGAGATCGTGCTCAACACGGGGCGGCTGTTCACCAGTCCGTACGCTTGGGCGGTCGTTGCTCTCGCCCTGGTCAGCGTGCTCTACATCAGCGCCAGCTTTCTCACGTACTACGCCGACCGGGCCAGGGATGCGGCGGCGGTCAAGCTGCTCCGCTCTTACGCCGTCGCCTGGAGCCTGCCGACCATCTTTGCCAGCTTTCTCGTCTTTCTCTCCATCCACCGGCACAACCCGCAGCACTTTGACAAGATGATGGAGATCAGCTGGATGTTTTTGCTCTCGTTCGCCTGTTTCTGCGGGGCGCTGGCGCTGCAGTTGAAACGGCGTTACTACGGCTGGGCGTTCGTGCTGGTCATGCTGCAGTTCGCCTTCGCGTTCTTCGGGTACGGGATCGCCCACCTGCCGTATCTGCTCTACCCGTACATCACGATCACCGACAGCATCAACAGCCCGGCCATGAGCACCGCGCTGGTGATCGCGCTGATCGCCGGCCTGTTCCTGCTGATCCCGTCGCTGATCCTGCTGCTCAGGCTCTTCCTGTTTGACGCCACTTACGTGGAGGGGCGGCCTGTTCGAAAATAGCCGGCGGTATGGTATGATGGGAGGCGGTATGGAATCAAAGTTCACGAATATACAGGAGGCTAGTGAAACATGGCGGATCAAGGGGTAAAGGAAATCACGCCGCAGGAGCTGATGGAGAAGCTGGCTGCGGGAGAAAAGCTGCAGGTCATCGACGTACGCGAAGTGGAGGAGTGGAATGGCGGTCACATTAAGGAAGCCAAACTGATTCCGCTCGGCTTTCTGCCGTATCGCGTCGACGAGCTGGACAAGGAGACGCCGGTCGTGCTGGTCTGCCGAAGCGGCGCCCGCAGCCACATGGCCACCCAATATTTGCAGGAATTGGGCTTCGACGCGGCCAACATGGTGGGCGGCATGCTCGCCTGGCCGGGGGAAACGGAAGCGTAACGCAGCGCTGCAGAAAGAAAGATGCGCGTGATCGCCGTTTGTCGGGGATCAGCGCGATCAGGATGAGGAGGAGAGCAAGATGAGCGAAGGCAAGGCGTCGTTCTGGCAGCGCCACTGGTTTACCGTGGCGGCCGCCGTGCTGGTGCTGCTCGTTGTCGGGGTATTCGGCTACCAGTACTGGCAGAAGAGCCAGATCCCCGTCATGAAACAGATGAACGACTTTACGCTGGACAACATCAACGGGTCCACATTCACCCTGTCCGAAACCAACGGCAAGGTCCGGCTGGTGGAGTTCATCTTTACCCACTGCCCGGACATCTGCCCGGCCACGACGTTTAACATGGCCAAGATGCAGGAACAGTTGAAGGCCAAAGGGCTGTTCGGAGACAAGGTGGCGTTTGTGACGATCACCTTTGACCCGGAGCGGGACACGCCGGAAGTGCTCAAGGCGTACGCGGACAAGTTTGGCGCCGATCAGAGCGGCTGGTACTTCCTGCGCGGCGATCAAGCGGCCGTGGAGAAAGTGACCAAAGACTTCGGCATCGCCGTCCTGAAACAGCCTGACGGTTCGTTTGCCCACACCGCCCGCATGTTCCTCGTCGACAAGGACGGCAACATGCGCCGCATGTACGGGATGGCGTCCGACATGGATATGGACAACATGCTGAAAGACATCGAGCAGTTGGCCGATTAGACAGCCAACCGGGGCCGCCCCGGCCTTTGCATGACGCAGCGGGCCGGCCCTTCCGGAAATTATTTTCCGTAAAAAAACCCGCCTCTGCCGGACCTGATGTTCGCGGTCCCGGGGGCGGGTTCATCTGTTTCATGGGCGGCCCTCTTCGGGAATCACGGGGTTCCCTGCGGCACATTGGCTGTTCAGCGGGTCTCTTCCAAACGGATGGCTTTGACTGTCTCCGTCACATATAAGCCGCCGCCAGACCGACAAGCCCGCCCCCCAAGACCAGCCAGGCGGAATTGATGCGGAACCGGATCACCAGGAACAGGCTGACGGCCAAAAGCAGCGCGCCCAACCAGTCGGTGACGGCGGATGTGCCCAACTGTGCCGAGACCAGCGCCATCAGGGCGAGCGAGGCGACGTTTACCCCGTCAAGCAGCGAACCGGCGACAGGAGAGCGGCGGAGGCGGTCCACCCACGGATTTACCACGGCGACAAAGACAAACGCCGGGAGAAAAATCCCGATGGTGGCGAGCACGGCGCCCGGCGTCCCGCCGACCAGATAGCCGACAAAGGTGGCGGTGGTAAAGACCGGACCCGGCGTAAATTGGCCCACGGCGACGGCGTCCAGCAGTTGTTCCGGGGTCAGCACGGGCCAGCGGCGGACAAACTCCGACTGCAGGAAGGCGAGCAGTACATAGCCGCTGCCGTACAGCACCGAGCCGATTTTGAGAAACAGAACAAACAGCTTGCCCAGACTGGCCGCATCGGCGGCAGGCGTTTTCGCCGCAGCCCACAGCCCCCACATCGGCAGAACGGGGGAGAGGGCGTGCATCCGCCCCTGCAGGCGGCCTCCCTGCCTGATCAGCAGGACAGCCAGTCCGGCGAGCGCCAGGACGGGAATCTCGTGCATGCCGAGAGCGGCGGCAGCCAGGGCGGCGGCGCCGACCATCCCGGTCGCGCGGTCCTTGACGGCGGTGCGGGCCAGTCCCCAGAGCGCCTGCAGCACGATCGCGAGAATCACGGGTTTGATGCCGTACAGCACCCACGCCAGTTGGGGCAGCGAGCCGAAGCGGACGTACAGCATGGCGAACGCCAGCACGATCAGCATGGCGGGAGCGATGAAGCAGACGCCGGCGACGATCAGGCCGGGCCATCCCGCGCGCCGGTACCCCAGGTGAATGGCCAATTCCGTTGAGTTGGGCCCGGGGATCAGATTGGACGCCCCCAGCAGGTCGAGAAACGTTTCTTGATCGACCCACTTTCGCTTTTGTACAATTTCTTCATTCATCATGGCGATGTGGGCGGCAGGCCCGCCAAAGGCGATGCTCCCCAGTTTGAGAAACACCTGCGCCACTTCCGGCAGATGACGGTTCATGAGGGCTCTCCTCGCTTCTTTTCCGTTTTCTTTACCTCATACGGTAGCAGAATGCGGGAAAATGGCAAGACTGGATGAAACGAAGGCGCCGCGATGTGATACAATAAGAAGTGGCATGCATTGGTCGGGTTTCCAACAAAACATGCACGAAATCTATTAGGAGGAACGAGTATTGAGCGACGTAAAGATTTTCGCGATGGGCGGTCTCGGCGAAATCGGCAAAAACATGTACTGTGTCGAGTACGAAGACGAGATCGTCATCATCGACTGCGGGGTCAAATTCCCCGAGAACGAGATGTTCGGCATTGACCTGGTCATCCCGGACATCACCTATCTGATCGAGAATCAGCACAAGATCAAGGCGCTGCTGCTGACGCACGGACACGAGGACCACATCGGCGCCATCCCGTACGTGCTGAAGCAAATCAAGGTGCCGATCTATGGCGGCCGCCTCACCCTGGGCTTGGTCAAGGCAAAGCTGGAAGAGCACCGGATGCAGAACGAGGTGAAGCTGATCCCCATTTCGGAGGACACGGAGATCCCGTTCAAAAAGCTGAAAGCCACCTTTTTCCGCACCAACCACAGCATTCCCGATTCGTTCGGAATCGTCATCCACACGCCGGAGGGCATGGTCATTCACACGGGCGACTTCAAGTTTGACATGACGCCGGTCGGTCCCACCACGGAATTCGGCAAAATCGCACGGATCGGCAGCAGCGGCGACGTGCTGGCGCTGCTGTCGGACAGCACCAACAGCGAACGGTACGGGTTTACCATGTCGGAGCGCATGGTGGGCGAAGGCATTCTCGACGTGGTGAAAAAGGCGCGCGGGCGGATTATCCTGGCCACGTTCGCATCGAACGTGCACCGCCTGCAGCAGGTGGTGGACGCGGCCATGGAGTGCGACCGGAAAGTGGCGGTCATCGGCCGCAGCATGGAAAAAGTGTTTCAGATCGGACAAGAACTGGGCTACATCCAGATGCCAGAGGGCATGCTGATTGACGTCAAGCACATCGACAACTACGCGGACAACCAGGTGCTGATCATCTGCACGGGCAGCCAGGGCGAGCCGATGGCGGCACTGACCCGCATCGCCTCCGGGTCCCATCGCTCGGTGCAGATTTATCCGGAGGACACGGTCATCATCTCCGCTTCGCCGATCCCGGGCAACACGGTGAACGTCAGCCGGACGATTGACAAGCTGTACCGGGCGGGAGCCAACGTGGTGCTGAGCCACGTGTTTGACATCCACGCGTCCGGCCACGGCAGCAGCGAAGAGCTGAAGCTGATGCTCAACTTTATCCGCCCCCGCTACTTCGTGCCGATCCACGGCGAGTACCGCATGCTGAAAATGCACGCCAGACTGGCGCAGCAGGTGGGCATCGAGGAGAGCAACATCTTCATCATGGACAACGGCGACGTGCTCAACTGCAATCGGGAAAAAGCGTGGCTGAGCAAAGTGCCCGCCGGGATTGTCCTGATCGACGGCAGCGGCGTGGGCGACGTCGGCAACATCGTGCTGCGCGACCGCAAGCATCTGGCGGAAGACGGCCTGATGGTGGTCGTGGTCAGCCTGGACATGAAAAACTTCAAGATCCTGACCGGGCCGGACATCGTCAGCCGCGGCTTCGTCTACGTGCGCGGATCGGAATCGCTGATCCAGGAGGCCACCGTGCTCGTCCGCCAAAAGCTGCAGGAGGCGCTGGACAAGAAGATCAAGGAATGGTCCGAGCTGAAGTCGCAGATCAACGAAGTGATCAAGCCGTTTATCTATGAAAAGACGGGCCGCAATCCGATGATTTTGACCATCCTGATGGAAGTATAGGCGCGGCCGAATCTGTGAAAGTGTCGGGAACCATTCTCCTTTGGGCTTTCACGGGATATAATAAAAAGCAAATGTACCGGAAAAAGGAGAGAATGCCCCATGATGTCCTACGAGGCATACATGAATCAAGTGATTCAACCGATGCGCGACGAGCTGACCCGCGTCGGCTTCACCGAACTGCGCACGGCGGAGGAAGTGGAGAAAACCCTGCCGAACCTGAAAGGCACCGCGCTGATTGTGGTCAACTCCGTCTGCGGCTGCGCGGCGGGTCTGGCCCGTCCGGCCGTGGCCCACTCGCTCAACCATCCGAAAAAGCCGGACCATCTCTACACCGTCTTCGCCGGCCAGGACAAAGAGGCGACCGCCAAGGCGCGCGAGTACTTTGAAGGCTATCCGCCGTCGTCTCCGTCGTTTGCCCTGATGAAGGACGGCAAGCTGGTGACGATGATCGAGCGCCATCAGATCGAAAACAACGACCTGGCGACCATTTCCAAGCTGTTGACCGACGCGTACGACAAATACTGCGACTGATGACGAACGTGAGGCAAGACGCTCCGCTGCGGGCGTCTTGTTCTGCGTGGTTGCGAAAACGAAGCGCCTCTGCCCGGCACGCCCGCGGCCCCCGGCCAGGCTGCCTGCAAGCGGCTGCGGTCGGGATGCGGTTGGCGCGCGATCGCCGGGCGCATTTGCGAAAGGATGACCAAGCATGATTACCCGTTCGTTTGGACGAGACCCCCATCAGGTTTCCCTGCTGGGCTTTGGCGCCCAGCGCATCGTGGACGAGCACGGCTGCAGCGAGGAGCAGGCGATTGCCATCGTCCGCCGCGCCGTGGAGCTGGGCGTCAACTATTTTGATACGGCTCCCAGTTACAGCGACGGCCAGTCGGAGACGCGGCTGGGCAAGGGGCTGAAAGGGCTGCGCGACAAGGTGTGGATCGCCACCAAAACCGGCGGTCGGACGCGCGATTTGGCCTGGCGCGATCTGGAAGCCAGCCTGAAGCGGCTCCAGACCGATTACGTCGACGAGTGGCGGGTGCACAACGTGATGCAGCCGCACGACTTCGAAGCCATTTTTGCCAAGGGCGGTGCCTTGGAAGCGCTGGTCGAGGCGCGGGAGCAGGGGCTGGTGCGCAAACTGAGCATCAGCGGCCACACCGATCCCCGCCTGCTGGCGGAAGCCATTCGCCGCTTCCCGTTTGACAGCGCGCTGGTCGCCCTGTCGGCGCTGGATCACTTCATCTACAGCTTTGCCCACGAATTCGTCCCGCTGGCGGTGGAAAAAGGCGTCGCTGTCATCGGCATGAAGGTGATGGCGCTTGGCCAACTGGCGCCGTGGACGGAACAGGCGCTGCGCTACACCTGGAGTCTGCCCGTGTCCACCGCGATCCTCGGCGTCAGCAAGATGAGCGAGCTGGAGGCGGATGTGGAGGCGGTCAACCGCTTTGTCCCGATGACCGACATCGAGCGGGTCGCCTTTTTCCAGGAGATCATTTCGCTTGTCCGTCCTGATGTGCTGCGCTGGAAGGCGAGTTGAATGGATGTCCGGCGAGTGGTATGAGCTGCCGGAGCTGCGGTTTTAACCGGGAGACAAACGCTCTTTTCCGAAGAGGAAAGGAGCTTCAGTGTGTAAACAAAGTAGCTGCTGGGGGGAGAAGCACGTTTCCGGCATCCGCTCCGTGCTTTACCCACCGAACACAAGCTAACGCTCGCGTTCGGCGGGGCCCAGTTTACGCCCAGCAAGGAAGCACAGACTGCACGCTCCGCAGCGATTTGCGGGGGATCGCCAAAGCCGCATTGCTTCGCAGTCCATTCAAAGTGGCGCTCCTATTCCCCGCAAATCGCTGCTTCGCTCGGTAGGGCTCACAAGTTGCTCTGCCTGGAAACATGCTTCTCCTTCGATCCAATCGGTTTGTCTTCAGTCTGAAACGCTCCTTTCCGAAGAGGAAGGGAGCGTTTGTTATTTTGAAAATAATGGAATTTCTCCGTGCTATCCTGAATACCCTTTGCAGTGAGACAAAATCCATGTAGCGGGGGAGACAGGATGCAAAACGAAAAGAAGGCACTGCCACAACCGGCGTCTGCCGATCGGGTCATGGAATGGATCACCGGGGGGTGGGTGCAGCAGGCCATCTATGTTGCCGCCAAGCTGGGAATTGCCGATTTGCTGGCGGACGGGCCGAAAAGCGCCGGCGAGCTTGCCGAGGTGACCGAGACCCATGCTCCGTCACTCTATCGGATTTTGCGGGCTCTGTGCGGCATCGGGCTGTTTCAGGAGGAAGGCGAGCAGCGGTTTGCGCTGGGTCCGCTCGGTTCGTATCTGCAGACAGGGGAGAACAGCCTGCGCGGCATGGCGATCATGGTGGGGGAAAAATGGCACCGGGACGCGTGGAGCCACATCATGTACACGGTGAAGACGGGCAAACCGGCGTTTCAGGATGTGCACGGCATGGGCGTTTTTGCATACTTGGCGAATCATCCGGATGCGGGCGAGCGTTTTAACCAGGCCATGTCGGACATGTCCCACCGGGTGGTGTCGGCCCTGGCGTACGATTTTTCCCCGTATGACAGGGTCATCGACGTGGGAGGCGGACACGGACGGCTGATGACCGCCATCCTGAACGCTCATCCGGGCCTGAAAGGGGTCATCTACGACGTTCCCTCCGTGATCGAAGGCACCCGGCGGCACATTGCGGAGGCCGGGCTCACGGATCGGTGCGCGTGCATCGCCGGCAGCTTTTTCGAATCGGTTCCGGCAGGCGGCGATTTGTACGTGCTGAAGAACATCCTCCACGACTGGAGCGATGACGAAGCCGCTGCCATTCTCCGGAACTGCCGCCGGGCCATCCGGGAGGACGGAAAGCTCCTGGTGATGGAGATGGTCGTTCCGGCCGGAAACCAACCGCATCCGTCCACGTTGATCGATCTGGAAATGATGATCATGGCCACGGGAAGGGAACGGACCGAGGCGGAGTTTCGGACGCTTTTCCGGAAAGCAGACTTTGAACTGGAGCGAATCGTCCCGACATCTGCATCCGTCTGCATGCTGGAAGGAATTCCCGTGTGACGGGGATGGCCCTGTCGACAGCAGCTTGTAGAGTGATCGTCAGCCCTCTGGCGAAAGAAGGGAGCCGGAGGGCTGACTATTTTATCGCAATGACGCATAAAAAAACTGCTTAATAGAATAGATGATAATGTTTCGTAAGTTTGGGATATGTGGAGGGGGATGGCATGTTTGTGAGGAAGAGGAGGCTGGTCGTCATCACCGGCGTCACCAGAGGATTGGGGCGGGCCATGCTGGACCGGTTTGATGAAGCGGGCTGGACCGTCGTCGGGGTGGCCAACGTGATCCGCGCCTTGGTGCCGGCCATGGTGGAAAGAGGGAGCGGTGTGATTGTCAACATCAGTTCCGGGTGGGGCCGATACGGAGAAGCGCTGCTTGCCCCCTACTGCGCCTCCAAATTCGCCGTGGAGGGACTGACTCAGTCGCTGGCGCGAGAACTTCCGGAGGGGATGGCCGCGGTGGCCCTTGATCCCGGGGGGGAGCATCGATACAGCGATGCTGCGCGCGTGTGCCCCGGAAGAGGTGGACAGTTCCCCGACGCCGGAGGAGTGGAGCCGTACCGCCGTGCCCTTCATTCTCTCCCTCGGTCCGCGAGACAACGGCAAGTCGCTTACCTGCCCGCGCCCGTAACCCCTGTCCACATGGAAAAACAGTCCTCATTTCCTGCTGGCGTGCAGGAAAAGGACTGTTTTTTTATCGTGATGGGACAGTCGGGCCGAGCTGTTTTTGCTGCCGTGTCAGGCAGCCGGACGCAGCCCGTTTGTGTGCCCGTTCCGTCAACAGGAGCGGGCCGGCTGATCGGCAGCTGTCCGCTTTTCCCGATGAAACGAAGCGTGGACCAGACAGAGCAGGACGGCCGCGGCGGACATGGCCGCTGCCAGGAGCAGCGTGGGCACGACGCCGCCTCCGTCGTACAGATGGCCCATCACCAGCGGGCCCAGCAGGCGCCCGACCGCCGTGATCGAACCCGACGCGCCGAGGTAAAACGGCGCGTTTTCTCCCGTCTTTTCCGTGATGAAGGTGGGGACGGCGGGAGCGACCAGCATCTCTCCAAAGGTGGTGATGATCATGCCGGCCACAAACGCGGCGTAGCTGTCATGAAAGAAAAGCATGAAGCCGAACCCGGCCGCGTAAAGGGCGGCGCTGGCCACCAACTGGGCGGGAAGGCTGTGCTTCACGATGCGTTTCAGCCAGGAGACGACCGGCTGCCCGGCAAAAATGACGATGCCGTTGATCGTCCACAGCCAACTGTAGGACGAAAGCGGCATGCCCTGTCCGGTCAGGTAGGGGGCTACGCCGGTATTCCAGACTGCGGTGGAAAAGAAGATAAAGGCCGAACCCAGCGCCATGAACAGGTACACCTGATAGCGGAGCAGCAGGGTCAGCGGCTGCCGGCCGCTCCGTTTGCCGGCATCATCGCCGCCCGCCAGCTCCTCGTGGGAGACGCGCCTCATAAAAAGGAAAAAGAACAAGGCGAACACAAAGGTGCTGGCGCTGTTCAGCAAAAACGTGAAGGCAAACGAAAAGCTGGCGATCAAACCGGCGAGAGAGGTGCCGATCGCCATGCCCAGGTTGTTGCCCACATACACGACATTGAACAGCTCCCGCCGCCGCTCCTTCCAGCGAAAGCCGACAAAGGCCTGAATCGCCGGGGAGGACACGTTGAACAAAAAGCCCATGCCCACCATCAATCCGATGTACACGGGCCAACTGTCGGTAAACGGAATGCCCACCTGCAGCGTTCCCTGCAGGACCAGCGAGCCGACAATCAACGGCTTGGGGCCGAGCCGGTGAAACAGGGCGCCCCCGGCAAACTGTCCGACAATGCCGGCCAGCGACTGCAGCATCAGGACGACACCCGCTTCGGCCATCGAACGGTGCAGATGCGTATGGACGTAAAGCGTGGTCAGCGGCCACATAAAAGCGCTGCCGGACGCGTTGATGCAGCTGGCGGCGAGAAAGAGCAGCACGTCCCGCGGGTATCGGCGAAACCAGTTTCTGGGGGAGATCATGCGCGGTCACCCTCTATCGGCAGGTTTTTCCATAGTATACCCCCATTTATAAACTTTGTAAACGAAAAAGTTTAAAAACAAGATTCCAACCAAATAAAGGCTGCCCGGCTTCGACCAGATTCGAGTATACTAGTCAAAGTGGGGAGTATATCATCATCTCAGAAAGAGATAAAGGTGGCGTTTTCCAAATGCGCTTTTTGAAACGATTGCTGCTCTTCCTGATCGTGGCAGTCGCCGCGGCAGGGGGGTACTACGGATATTCGCTGTATCAGTTTGCCGAGGACATTCAGCAGCCCAACGTGATTAACCATCCTTCTGCCGGTTCGACGAAGGCGGCGGAGATTCCCGCGTGGGACGGCAAGGAACGCGTCAACATCCTGCTGATGGGCGTCGACCGGCGCGGCATGCACAGCAGCACGCTGCCCCGCTCCGATTCGATGATGCTGCTCAGCATTGATCCGGTTGCGAAACGATACGATCTGTTTTCGATCTTGCGCGACACCTATGTGGAGATTCCCGGCCACGGCCATGCCCGGATCAATTCGGCGATCGTCGAAGGAGGGCCGGAATTGGCGATGGAGACGGTGAGCCAGTTTACCGGACTGCCGGTGAACCGGTATGTGATCACCGACTTCGAGGGCTTCAAGCATCTGATTGACGCTGTCGGCGGCGTGGAGCTGTACGTGGAGAAAAACATGCGGTACCGCGACCCCACCGACAAAGGCGTGTACGATATCGATCTGAAAAAAGGGCTGCAGCGGCTGGACGGCTCCAAGGCGCTGCAATACGTCCGCTTCCGTCACGACGCGACGTCCGACTACACGCGGACGGAGCGGCAGCGCAAGCTGATGGCCGCGCTGGCCGACCAGATGAAGAGCGGCACCACGCTGATCCAGCTCCCGTCCATTTTGAAGGAGATCACCCCGTACGTGCAGACCAACATCAGCTCTTTGGACATGCTGAAGCTGGCGTCGCTCGGGTTGACGCTGAATACCCAACAGCCCGGCCAGTATCAGCTCCCGCCGATGGGGATGTTCCGCGAATCCAATCGCGCCGGTGCCGTCCTCATCCCCGATGTGGAGCAGGTTCAGGCCTTTATCCAGGAAAAACTGCAGCACTCTCAACCGGAGGCGGAGTCTGGTCGCGAACCGAGCGGCACGCAGAACTGATGCGTGCCGCAGCATGCGCGTGGGCCAACATCTTTTTCCTTTGTTTGCTATTGACAGAGTTTTTTTAAATGGAATATAATCCGATTTGTATCAACGTGAATACAAACAAACAGCATATACGGAGAAATTCTTCTTATCAAGAGAGGCGGAGGGACAGGCCCTATGAAGCCCGGCAACCGGCTCATCGCACAGATGGGTGTCGCGGTGCCAATTCCTACAAGATCGGCTGAATCTTGAGAGATGAGAAGGGTGGATGTGATCGGATAACGATGCAAACCCCTTTTTCATGTTGAAAAAGGGGTTTGTTCCGTATCAGGGAGGTGAACCGGATGATTCGCTTGCAAAACTTGCGCAAGAACTACACGGTACAAGGTAAGACGGTCCCCGCGCTGCTCGGGATTGACCTGACCATAGAAAAGGGAGAAATCTTCGGCATCATCGGACATTCCGGTGCCGGGAAAAGTACGCTGATTCGCTGCATCAACATGCTGGAGCGTCCGACATCCGGTCACGTAATCGTAGACGGCGTCGACCTGACCACGCTGGATGACCGCAAGCTGCAGGAGCAGCGGCGCCAAATCGGGATGATCTTTCAGCACTTCAATCTGCTCTCTTCGGCCACGGTGGCGGAGAACGTGGCCTTTCCCCTGAAGCTGGCGAAGCGGCCCAAGGCGGAGATTGACAAAAAGGTAAGCGAACTGCTCGCGCTGGTCGGCCTGGAAGCGCACCGCGACAAGTATCCGAGCCAGCTCTCCGGCGGGCAGAAGCAGCGCGTCGGCATCGCCCGCGCGCTGGCCAGCGATCCGAAAGTGCTGCTGTGCGACGAGGCGACATCCGCGCTCGACCCGCAGACGACCAATTCGATTCTCGCCCTGCTGCTGGACATCAACCGCAAGCTGGGACTGACCATCGTGCTGATCACGCACGAGATGCACGTCATCCGCTCCATCTGCGACCGCGTCGGCGTCATCGACGGGGGCGTCATCGTCGAGGAAGGCAGGGTTCTGGACGTGTTTCTCAAGCCGCAGCATCCGACCACGCGGGAGTTCGTGGAGCAGGTGGCTGATTCCGCCGAGCTGCGGGAAGCGGTGGCCCACGAAAAGGCGGCCGGCGACCGGACGATTGTCCGCGTCACGTTCCTGGGCGAAAAGACGTACCAGCCGATCCTGTTCCAGACCATGCAGGAGACCGGCACGATGTTCAGCATCCTGCAGGGCACCATTTCGCGGATGAAAGAGACGCCGTACGGACAGTTGGTCGTCGAATTGAACGGCGACCCGGAGCAGAGCAGCCGCGCCATCGAAACCTTGCGCCAGCGCGGCCTGGAAGTGGAGGTGATGTAAATGGGACTGACGTTTGAAAACGTCGATCTGACGGAAATCGGCCAAGCCACCCTGGATACACTGACGATGCTGGGCTTCTCGACGCTGTTTACCGTCCTGATCGGACTGCCGCTGGGCGTCCTGCTGTTTCTCACTTCCAAGGGACAGCTTCTGGAAAACCGCGCCTTTTACGCGATTGCGTCCTTTGTCGTGAACGTGCTGCGCTCGGTGCCGTTTATCATCCTGATGATCATGCTGATTCCGCTGACGAAGGTTCTGGTCGGCACGTCGCTGGGCGTCAAGGGAGCGATCCCGCCGCTGGTGATCGGGGCGGCTCCGTTTTTCGCCAGACTGGTGGAGACGTCGCTCAGGGAAGTGGACCGCGGCGTAATCGAAGCGGCCCAGTCGATGGGGGCGTCCAACTGGCAGATCATTTGGAACGTACTGCTGCCTGAATCCCGGCCGGGGCTGATTGCCGGCATTACGATTACCACCGTGGCGCTCGTCTCCTACACGGCGATGTCCGGCGTCATCGGCGGCGGCGGTCTGGGCGACCTGGCCATCCGCTACGGGTACCAGCGGTTCCAGACCGATGTGATGATCGTTACTGTCGTGATTTTGCTGGTGTTGGTTCAGATCTTGCAAACGCTGGGAGACAGACTGGTGATCCGCTTCAGCCGCAAGTAAGATCTTCACCATAAATTATGAGGAAAGAGAAAGGGGAAATCATCCGTGAAAAAATGGGCTGTTTCCATTCTGTCCACTGTACTGGCATTGTCCTTGGCCGCATGCGGCAGTAAAACCGAAACCGCTCCGAATCCGGCCAACAGCGGTTCGGACGGGGGCGAAAAAAAAGAAATCACCCTGAAAGTGGGCGCTTCGCCTGTACCGCATGCTGAAATCCTGAAATTCATCCAGCCGAAACTGAAAGAACAGGGCATCAACCTGGAAATCAAGGAATTTACCGACTACGTGCAGCCGAACGTACAGTTGAACGAACAGCAGTTGGACGCCAACTTCTTCCAGCACATCCCGTACCTGGAGCAGTTCAACAAAGACCAGAACATGAACCTGGTGCCGGTCGTGCCGGTACACATCGAGCCGTTCGGCGCCTACTCCAAGAAAATCAAGAAGATTGACGAACTGGCGAACGGCGCAACCATCGCCCTGCCGAACGACCCGACCAACAACGGCCGCGCGCTGGCCCTGCTGGAGAAAAACGGCCTGATCAAGCTGAAAGACGGCGTCGGCATCAAAGGCACCGTAAAAGATATCGTCGAGAACAAGAAAAACCTGCAGTTCAAAGAAGTGGAAGCAGCCATGCTGCCGCGCGTTCTGGAAGAAGTGGATCTGGCGATGATCAACACCAACTACGCGCTGGAAGCCAAACTGGTGCCGACCAAAGACGCACTGATCATCGAAGACAAGGAGTCTCCGTACGCCAACTATCTGGTAGCACGTCCGGACAACAAGGACTCCGAGGCCATCCAAAAGCTGGCGAAAGAGCTGAACTCGCCGGATGTGAAGAAGTTCATCGAGGATACGTATAAAGGAGCGGTTGTGCCGGCGTTCTAAGGCCATCCCTCCCGTGACGCCCGAATCGGTTGATTCGGGCGTTTTCATTTTCATTTACAATTGGAAGCGTTTTCATAAAACAAAATTAAACTTACTTAAAATCGCTTTAATATTACTAAAAGTACAGTATATTGATAGTGGATCTTTTTGGAGGATAAGGGGGAATGTTTCATGAAAAAGACAGTGTTTGCCGCGATGAGCTCCATCCTCGTACTGGGTGCGGCTTTGGCCGGCTGCGGCGGGGAAAAGGCGGCTGACCAGGCACAAGACAAGACGGAGCAGCAGGAAAAGACCGGACCGAAAGTGCTGCGCCTGAATCTGCCCAGCGAACCGCCGTCCGCCGACCCCGGACTGATCGAAGAAAACATCGGGGGTGCGATCGCCCGCGCCACCTTTGACGGACTGACCCGCATCGGGGAGGACGGCAAACCGCACGAATCCGTGGCGGAAAAGATCGACATTTCTGAAGACGGCCTCACCTACACGTTCCATCTCCGCGATTCGAAATGGAGCAACGGCGATCCGGTGACCGCCCACGACTTCGAATACGCCTGGAAGCGCGTGCTCGATCCGAAGCTGGGCTCCACCTACGCCTACCAGCTCTACTGCATCAAAGGCGCCGAGGAATACAACAACGGCAAGGGCAGCGTGGAAAACGTCGGCGTCAAGGCGCTGGACGACAAAACGCTGCAGGTGCAGTTGAAGAACCCGACGCCGTACTTCCTGGAGCTGACCGCCTTCTACACCTACTATCCGGTGAACAAAAAAGTGGCGGAAGCCAACCCGAACTGGGCGATGGAAGCCCAAACCCACGTGGGCAACGGCCCGTTCAAGATCGAACAGTGGGAGCACAAGAGCAAGCTGATTCTCGTGAAAAACGAGAATTACTGGGACAAGGACGCCGTGAAGCTGGACAAGATCGACTTCTCCATGGTAGACGACGCGAACACCGAGCTGTCCATGTTTGACCACGGCGACCTCGACTGGGCCGGCGGACCGCTGAGCGCGCTGCCGATCGACGCGATTCCGGCGTTGAAGGAATCCGGCAAGATGCAGACCCGCGCGATTGCCGGTACCTACATGTACAAGTTCAACACGGAGCAGCCGCCGTTTACCAACGCCAAAATCCGCAAGGCGTTTGCCTACGCGATTGACCGCAAGTCCATCATCGAAAACGTGACGCAGGCCAATCAGGAGCCGGCGATGAGCCTGGTGCCGCCGACCATGGCCGTCTCGTCCCAACCGTACTTCAAGGACAACGATGTGGAAACCGCGAAAAAGCTGCTGGCAGAGGGCATGAAGGAGCTGGGCATCACCAAGCTGCCGCCGATCACGCTCTCCTACAACACGTCGGAAGGGCATCAAAAAATCGCTCAAGCGATCCAGGACCAATGGAAAAAGGCGTTCGGGGTCGAGGTGAAGCTGGAAAACAAGGAGTGGAAGGTGTTCCTGGAAGACATGCACCAAGGCAAGTTCCAGATCGGACGCTCCAGTTGGACCGGCGACTTCAACGACGCGATCAACTTCCTGGATCTGTTCAAGTACAAAAAAGGCAGCAACAACGACACCAACTGGGAACATCCGAAGTATCAGGAACTCCTGAACAAATCGGCGGCGGAGAAGGACCCGGAGAAGCGCAGGCAAATCCTAGCCGAGGCGGAAGCGCTGTTCATGGACGAAATGCCGGCGGCGCCGATTTACTTCTACACCCAATCCTACGTGAAGAACGACAACGTGAAGGGCGTGGTGCTGGACGGTCTGGGCTTTGTCGACTGGAAGTGGGCAACCATCGAATAAGCAGGCACGGCGCACGCCATAGAGAAGGGCCGAACGGCTCTTCTTTTTTTTGACGTCCATTTGAAAATATTTGGAACAATACGTATAATAGAAAAGATTGGAAAAAGGAGGTAAGTAGATATGCGCAAAACCATGAGCATCTCACTTGGCACGCTGTTGGCCGTGAGTGCCGTGCTGGCATCCGTGGGCAGCGCCGCGGCAAGCGGAGCCGCCCAGCCGGCAGCCGAAGCGAAAAAAAGCGGCAAGGTGCTGCAGGTCAACCTGGGCTATGGATTCCTCTCCGCCGACCCGGTGCTGTCCGAGGACCCGGTGTCTGCTGCGATCGTCCGGGCCACGTTTGACGGGCTGACCCGGACCGGCCCGGACGGCAAGCCGCAGCCGTCCATCGCGGAGAAAATCGACGTCTCCGCTGATCTGCTGACCTACACGTTTCACCTGCGGGACGCCAAGTGGAGCAACGGCGATCCGGTAACCGCCCACGACTTCGAATACGCGTGGAAGCGGGCGCTCGATCCGAAAACGGGTGCCGCTTACGCCTTTCAGTTTTACTACATCAAAAACGGCAAGCAGGCCAACAGGGGAGAGGTGAAGCTGGACGAGGTGGGGGTCAAAGCGCTGGACGCCAAGACGCTGCAGGTCACGCTGGAGCAGCCGACCCCGTTTTTCCTGGAGCTGACGTCATTTCCCACCTACTATCCGGTGAACAAAAAAGTGGCGGAAGCCAACCCCAAGTGGGCCAATGAAGCGGGCACCCACGTCGGCAACGGACCGTTCAAGCTGGCGGCTTGGGAGCACAAACAGAAGCTGACGCTCGTGAAAAACGACAAGTACTGGGACAAGGATGCCGTCAAGCTGGACAGGATCGAAGGAACGATGGTCGAGGACGAAAACACGGAGCTGGCCATGTTTGACAACGGCGAGCTCGACTGGGCCGGCCAACCGCTGGGGCAGCTCCCGCCGGACGCCCTCCCCTACCTGAAGGAGGAGGGCTTGCTGCAAACACAGCCGATCGCCGGTGTCTACTACTACAAATTCAACACGGAGCAGCCCCCGTTTACCAACGCCAAAATCCGCAAGGCGTTCGCCTACGCCCTCAACCGGAAGGCGCTGAGCGACGAAGGCGTGATCGGCACTCATCTGCCGGCTCTCGGGTTCGTCCCGCCGACCATGACCGTTTCGTCCCACCCGTACTTCAAGGACAACGATGCGGAAACCGCGAAAAAGCTGCTGGCAGAGGGCATGAAAGAGCTGGGCATCTCCAAGCTGCCGCCGATCACGCTCTCCTACAACACGTCGGAAGCCCACAAAAAGATAGCCGAAGCGATTCAAAAGCAGTGGCGGCAGACGCTCGGGGCGGAGGTGAAGCTGGAGAACAAGGAGTGGAAGGTGTTTCTCGAGGACCTGCACAACGGCAGCTATCAAATTGCCCGCTATGGCTGGCTGGGCGATTTCAACGACCCGATCAACTACCTGGAGCTGTTCATGGAGAAAGACGGGGGCAACAACGACACCCATTGGGAAAACGCCGAGTACCGGAAGCTGTTGACCCAGTCCGCCACGCAAACCGATCCCGAGAAGCGCAGGGAACTGCTGGCGCAGGCGGAAGCCATCCTGATGGACGAAATGCCGGTCTTGCCGATCTATTACTACACGCAAAGCTACGTGAAAAGAGACCACGTGCAGGGCGTCCTTATCGACGGACTGGGCTTTATCGACTGGAAGTGGGCGAGCATCAAATAACGTGTCGCAAAGAAAGGGAGAAGAGCCATCGTGCTCTTCTTTTTTTTGCTCATCCATATACGAATGTTTATTATTACGATAAAAACTTTTATAAATAAATAAAATTTTATTAAATCAACGTAAAACTTGTTTAAAAAGAATATATATGGATGTATATTGAGAAAAGATTTAGACAAGGGGGATAAGTGGCATGAAAAAGAATATTTTTGTAGCGATGAGTTCCATCCTCGTGCTCGGCGCCGCCCTCGCAGGGTGCGGAGGCAATCAGGCCCAATCCGACAATCCAAACCAGGGTGGCTCCCAGGCGGCGGAATCCGCGGCGAAAACCGGCCCGCAGGTGCTGAAGTGGAACCTGCACTCCGAACCGCCTACGGCTGACCCGGGCCTCTCCGAAGATACAACCTCTGCGGCCATCATTCGTGCGACGTTCGACGGGCTTACCCGGATCGGAGCGGACGGTCAGCCGCATGAGTCCGTTGCGGAAAAAATCGACGTTTCCGAAGACGGCCTCACGTACACCTTCCATCTGCGCGACTCCAAGTGGAGCAACGGCGATCCGGTGACCGCGCACGACTTCGAGTTCGCCTGGAAGCGCGCGCTCGACCCGAAAACCGGAGCGGCCTACGCGTACCAACTGTACTACATCAAGAACGGGGAAGCGTACAACAAGAACAAGGCCAAAGCGGAAGACGTCGGCGTCAAGGCGCTGGACGACAAGACGCTGGAAGTGAAGCTGGAAAACCCGACGCCTTTCTTCAAGGAACTGACGGCGTTCCCGACCTATTACCCGGTCAACAGGAAACTGGTTGAATCCAACCCGAACTGGGCCATGGAAGCGAGCACCCACGTGGGGAACGGTCCGTTCAAGATGGCAGAATGGGAGCACAAGAACAAGCTGGTGCTCGTGAAAAATGAAAACTACTGGGACAAAGACGTGGTAAAAGTGGACAGAATCGAGTTCTCCATGGTGGAAGACGAGAACACCGAGTTGTCCATGTTTGACAACGGCGAGCTCGACTGGGCCGGCGCGCCGATGAGCGCACTGCCGACGGACGCCATTCCGGCTCTGAAAGAATCCGGCAAGATGCACACCCAGCCGATCGCAGGTGTCTACTGGTATAAGTTCAACACGGAAAAACCTCCGTTTAACAATGTGAAAATTCGTAAAGCGTTTGCGTACGCGATCGACCGTCAATCCCTGATCGACAACGTGCTGCAGGCGGGCCAACTTCCGGCTATGGGCGCGGTTCCGCCGTCGATGGCGCTGAACAAGGACGGCTACTTCAAGGACAACGACGTGGAGACCGCGAAGAAGCTGCTGGCAGAAGGCATGAAGGAGCTGGGCATCACCAAGCTGCCGCCGATCACCCTCTCCTACAACACGTCCGAAGGGCACCAAAAAATCGCCCAAGCGATCCAGGACCAATGGAAGAAAAACCTGGGCGTCGATGTGAAGCTGGAAAACAAGGAGTGGAAGGTGTACATCGAAGACCTGCACCAAGGCAAGTTCCAAATCGGACGCCAGGGCTGGCTGGGCGATTTCAACGACCCGATCAACTTCCTGGAGCTGTTTAAGGAAAAGATGGGCGGCAACAACGACACCCGTTGGGAACATCCGAAGTTCAAGGAGCTGCTGAACCAGTCCGCACTGGAAAAGGATCCGGAGAAGCGCAAGCAGATCCTGGCCGATGCCGAGCAAATCTTCATGGACGAAATGCCGGTCATCCCGATCTACTTCTACACCAACTCCTGGGTGCAAAAGGAGAACCTCAAAGGCATCGTCATCGGTGGGCTCGGCGACATCGACTGGAAATGGGCTTCCATTGAATAATGCGCGGAACAGAGAGGCACATTCGTGTGCTTCTCTTCTTTTTTTCGCCCGCCATGGACATTCGACCAAACCCCCGAGCTTCTTTGGTCATAGAGTAACAAGGAATAAACCGTACCAAGGGGGAGAAGCCGTGGATCTTGGAAAGCTGCTGAACCTGGTCAAGTCGATTCCGAAAGAAAAGCTGAAGACAGACGAAGGGCTGAAGGAAGTGATCCGCGATCTGGGCAGAAAGACCGGGAAGTCGTTTACCGATCAGGAGCTGAATCAGTACGTGGCGCAGTTTCGGCGGTTGGCCCGGACGGAGAACGTCAACAGCCTGTTGAACAAGCTGGGCCAAAAGGGGATTAAGGAAAGCGACCTGAACAACATCAAGAAACGACTGAGATAGCGGGGAGGTGGAACTATCGCTCAGAAGACGAAAGGCAAGCAAAAAAACACCGTCTCCCATGCGCAGCTGCTGGAGACGATAAACCAGTTGGCCGAAGCCCACAACTCCAGCAACGAACAGATCATTCGCGAAATGGACCAGGTGCGGGTGGAACTGCAGGAGATGAAGGAGACGCTCAACCGCTTGAAGGTACAGCCGCCGGCCCAGCGGCGGGGGCCGCTCTTTCGCCGCCGTCGGAGGGTGCCGGTCCAGGTGGAGCCGGAAAAGCCCAAGCTCTCCTTGTCTCTGGAAGATCTGCTGCCTTTGCTGCCCCATTTGAGCGGGACGTTTCCTCAATTGAAAAATCCGAAGGTGGCGGAGTCGATCAAGGTGCTTGCCAATCCGGCCGTGATGGCCATGATTCAGCAATTCCTGGCAAACAGCGGTCTGACAGGCAAATCCGTCACCCAGGTCAGCCGGAGGGAAAGACGCCTTCCGGGCTGGGGCAGACGTTGAGGCGTTCTCTACAAGGAAGCGCCTCTTTTTTTGTCCGCAGAAAAATATTGGAAAAAATGTGCCGTAATTCGACACATTTTTTCTTTTTTCGACTGAATTTGGTCCAAAACTCCTACAAACTTTGTCGCCTTTGCTGCGTCTAATACTATGGCGCATCCCGCTCGGTAGTTTATGCCAAATCGAGAAAACCAACGGAGGAGGTCAGGATGAAGAGACGATTGTTACTGTTTTTTGTACTGCTGGTCCTGCTGCTCATCCCCGGGTGGGCTGCGGCGGCCGGCAGCGCCAAGGAAGAACCGGTGAACCTGATGATCAATGGACAAGCCGTCCAGCCTGATGTGCCGCCGCTTATCCAAAACGGCCGCACGCTGGTTCCGATCCGGGTGATCGCCGAAGGGTTGGGCGCCGATGTGAAGTGGGATGAGGCCGCGCGGACGGCGACCATCAAGCGCGGCGGACAAAAGCTGGTGCTCACGCTTGATTCCACGGCGGCCCTGGTCAACGGGAAACAGGTGAAGCTGGACACCCCGCCGGTCGTGCGCCAGCAGCGGATGCTTCTGCCGCTGCGGTTCGTCGCCGAATCGCTCGGCGTCACGGTGGGATGGAACGAGTCCTCTCGCACGGTAATCGCCAACGAGACGCCATCCGTTCTGATCAACGGCAAAAGTCCGTCCAAGCCGCTGGAGTTCTACCGGATGGGCAACTCGCTGTACGTCTCCGCACAGGCGGTGGCCGAACAGGTGGGATGGAAGGATTTCGCCTGGAAGCACCCGGACGAGACCGTCACCATCGACGGTCAGCAGGTGGTGCCCCTGGATCGGCTGGAAAAAGAACTGGGCGGCAGCATGACGTGGGACAAGCGGGACAACCGCGTCGAGATCGAACGGCTCAGCCGCTTTACCGGTGCTGCCGCGGAAGGGAACAGCGTCCGGATCGACACCACGCTGCCCGTGACCCCTGCTGCGTTCGTCCTGGAGGGACCGCACCGCATTGTGCTGGATCTGCCGCAGACCGAGCTGGATGACGACCTGTTGGCCGCACTGGGCAGCCAGAAGGTCGACGAGGTTGGAGGGACGGATGGGCAGAATCAGCCGGATCAAGCAGGGGACGCGAATCAGATGTCGCCGTCGGACAAGCCTGCCGCCGGCACGCTGATCGCCAATATCCGCTACAGCCAGTACAGTTCTTCGCCGAAGACGGTTCGGGTCGTCATTGAGTTGAACCAGAAGAGCCAGTATAATCTGGAGTATACCAACGACGGGATTACCGTCAAACTGACGCCTGCTGCGACTGCTCCCGGCAAGACGGGCTTCCTGATTGTCGTCGACGCGGGACACGGGGGCCACGACAATGGGGCCGGCGGCGCAGCCGGCAATGTGGAAAAGGACTTTACCCTGGCCGTTGCCAAAAAGCTGGCGGCAGAGTTGAAGAAGTACCCCGAGTTTCAGGTGGAGATGACGCGCACCACGGACGTCTATCTGACCCTGGCACAGCGGGTGGCGTTCGCCAACGATCGGAAGGCGGATCTGTTCATTTCGATTCACGCCAACTCGTTCACGAAGCCGACCGCGGGGGGTACCGAGACGTTCTACTACAACGCCAACAGCGAAGCCCTGGCCCGGATCGTACACCGTCACCTGCAGGGGGCGACGAAATTTCCTGACCGGGGCGTGAAGCAAACCGCGTTTTACGTGATCAAAAACACGAAAATGCCGGCCGTGCTGACGGAGACGGGCTTCCTCTCCAATCCGACGGAAAACGCCCAGCTCACGTCGCCGGCGTTTCAGGACAAAGTAGCCAAAGCGCTTGCCGCCGCCATTCGCGAGTACTATCTCACGTACCGGTAAGCGGCGGGACAAGCCAGGCGACATGACCAGAAGGGGGGTTCCCGATGAAACGACGCAGTTTGATCGGACTCGCTGCAGCTCTCGTGCTGCTTGTGGCAGGATGCGGACAGGGGGCGAAGCCCGCACCGCAGCCATCCGGCCAGCAGACAGGCGCGACCGCGCCGCAGCCGCAGGCGGAACAGCCGACGACACCACAGGCTGAACAGCCGGCGCAGCCGCAGCTCACCAAGAAGACGATCGCCGTGTACTACACGGACGACAACTTGACGGCCCTGCAAAAGGAAGAGCAGGAGATCGCGTATGCCGACGACCTCGACAAGTACAAAAAAGCGATCGCCCTGCTGGAAAAACCGAAGCAGGCGGGACACAGCCCGCTGTGGAAGGATTTCCACTATCACTCCGTCACGTTTGACAAAGGCACGCTGACCATTGACGCCGACAGCAAGAATGTGTACAACCTCGGTTCCAGCGGCGAAGCCATGGCCATCGATGCGTTGAAGCAGACGCTGTTCCAGTTCGACGAAGTGAAGCGCATCGTGATTCTGGAAGACGGCAAGCCGGCCGAGTCCCTGATGGGTCACGTTGACATCACGGAACCGTTGACAAGAGACAGCCAATGATGAAAAACGACATGTCCAGTACCGGACATGTCGTTTTTTTTTTGTAACGGAAAAGGGGCGCCGCCGAATCGGCCAAACTTTAAGAAAGCTTTACAATGGCACCACAATTCAACAACATTCGAGCGGTATAGTTTGTTCATGGAAAGAGAAACAATCCAAACCGATGTTTAAGGAGGATTTTCATCAGATGAAAAAGCTCGGCAAAATGCTTATGGTGCTGACCTTCGCAGGTGCGCTTCTGGCGGGATGCGGAAGCAACAACGCAGCTCCGGCACAACCGGAACAACAAGGCAATGCGCAAAACACCGGTTCTTCCGTATCCGGCGAGCCAGTAACCGCAGTAGGTTCCACCGCACTGCAGCCGCTCGTCGAACAAGCGGCAAAAGACTTCATGGCCAAGAACCAGGGCGCGCAAATCCAGGTGCAGGGCGGCGGCAGCGGCACCGGTTTGAGCCAGGTTGCCAGCGGGGCAGCCACCATCGGCAACTCCGACATCTTCGCCGAAGAGAAACAAGGCATTCCGGCCAACGAGCTGGTCGACCATAAAGTGGCGGTAGTCGGGATGGCAGCAGTCGTCAGCCCGAAAGTCACGGTTGACAATCTGACCAAGCAGCAGTTGATCGACATCTTCACCGGCAAAATCACCAACTGGAAAGAAGTGGGCGGTCCTGACCTGAAAGTTACGCTGGTAAACCGTCCGAAGAGCTCCGGCACTCGCGCCACCTTCCACAAGTTCGCGCTGGACGGCCATGACGAAGCGGAAGGCATCACCGAAGATTCCTCCGGCACCGTTCGCAAAATCGTAGCGGAAACCCCGGGTGCCATCGGCTATTTGGCTCTTTCCTACATCGACAATTCGGTAAAAGCGCTGAAACTGGACGGCGTGGAAGCCACTGCGGAAAACATCACCACGAACAAGTATCCGGTATGGGCGTATGAACACATGTACACCAAGGGGGAACCGACCGGCACGGCAAAAGCGTTCCTCGACTTCATCCTGAGCGATGAGGTGCAGAAGAAAACCGTCAAGGACCTGGGCTTCCTGCCCATCACCGACATGAAGGTGGAGCGCGACGCCCAAGGCAATGTAACCCAAAAATAATGGACAGACAATCGGCAGCAGAATGAGGGGTGGGGGGGCACTTGCCCCTCATTTTGCGTATTTCTCTGATTCATATGGAGGGAGATTATGAGTCGTCGTTCGGAAGGGTCAACCATCGCAAGCAACCGCATCATCGCAGACCGCACGCCGGAAGTCGGGGAGCGGACATCCGCGATCGACCGCAAGCTGCTGATGTACAACAAGCGTCAGTTTACAGAGAACGTGACAGGCCGATTCATCGCCATGGCGTGCGCCGGCCTGCTGGTGGTTGTCGTGCTGTCAATCACGTATTTTATCGCCTCCAAGGGGCTGTCGACGTTCCTGGTCAACGGGGTCAGCCTTGGCGAGTTTTTGACCGGGGTAAAATGGGACCCCGAAGGCGAGCCGGCTGTTTACGGCGTGCTGCCGTTTATTCTCGGCTCGTTTCTCGTCACCCTGCTGGCCGCGCTCATTGCGGCCCCGCTGGGCATTGGCGCAGCCATTTTCATGACGGAAATCTTCCCGGGTTTCGGGAAAAAAGTACTCAAGCCGGTCATTGAACTGCTGGTGGGCATTCCATCGGTCGTGTACGGCTATGTTGGTCTTACCTTGCTGGTACCGTTTATCCGCGAGCAGTTTGACGTTCTCGGTTTCAGCCTGCTGGCGGGGGGGCTCGTTCTGGCTCTGATGATTCTGCCGACCATTACCAGCGTGGCGACGGACGCCATTGAGGCTGTGCCGCAGGATTTGCGCAACGCCTCGCTCGCCTTGGGAGCGACCCGTTGGCAGACGATTTGGAATGTGGTGCTGCATTCCGCGCTGCCGGGGTGCCTGACCGCTGTCGTGTTGGGGATGGCCCGCGCGTTCGGGGAAGCGCTGGCCGTGCAGATGGTGATTGGCAACACCACCAAGCTGCCGGGCGGCCTGCTCGACCCGATCAGCACGTTGACCAGCGGCATTACGCTGAACATGGGGAACACGATCCAGGGGACGCCCTACAACAACGCCCTGTGGTCCATGGCGCTCCTGCTCCTGCTGATGTCGTTTGTCTTCATCATGATCTTGCGCATTCTCGGCAGAAAGAAGTTGGTTAACAAATGAGAGCAAAAGTTCTGGATCGCACGGCCACTGTTGTGCTTACGCTGATTGCGCTCTTGATCGTCGGCACGCTGGTGGGACTGCTTGGCTTCATCCTTTCGCAGGGATGGCACAAGCTCACTCTCGACTTTCTCACCTCCGCGCCCGACATTGTCAATGCCGGCGGGGGTGTGGGGCCGCAGTTGTTCAACTCCATCTACCTGCTGGTGCTGACCATGCTGATCGCACTGCCGCTGGGAATCGGGGCCGGCATTTACATGGCTGAATACGCTCCGGATAACAGGTTTACGCAGTTTATCCGGTTGAGTATAGAAGTGCTGTCTTCCCTTCCGTCCATCGTCGTCGGTCTGTTTGGGCTGCTGGTGTTCGTCAACATGACCGGGTGGGGGTATTCCCTGCTGTCCGGCGCCTTGGCCCTGACCGTGTTCAATCTCCCCCTGCTGGTGCGGATTACCGAGGATGCCCTGCGAAACGTCCCCCGCAGCCAAAAGGAGGCCAGTCTGGCGCTGGGGATTACCAAGTGGCGGACGATTGTCTCGGTGATCCTGCCGGCGGCGCTGCCGGGCATTATCACCGGCGCGATTCTGGCTTCCGGCCGGGTCTTCGGGGAAGCGGCGGCGCTGCTGTTTACCGCAGGGATGTCGTCTCCCAATCTGAACTTCACCGATTTTTCCCTGAACAGCCCGACGTCTCCGCTCAATCCGTTCCGCCCGGCTGAAACGCTTGCCGTGCACATCTGGAAAGTGAACAGCGAAGGGCTGACGCCGGATGCCCGGGACGTCGCCGACGGGGCGGCGGCCATCCTCGTCCTGGCCGTGCTGCTGTTTAATCTCGGCGCCCGTTGGTTTGGCAACTGGCTCTACAAGAAAATGACTTCGGGAACGAACTAGGGAAGGGGTGGACGTCATGCAAGCAGGCACAACGGTTGACACGATCATTCAGACGCGCAACGTCTCCGTGTACTACGGCGAAAAGCGCGCCGTTTCCAATATCAACATGGACATTGAACGCAATTCCGTCACAGCGTTTATCGGCCCGTCCGGCTGCGGGAAATCGACGCTCCTGCGAAGCCTGAACCGGATGAACGACCTCGTTCCCAACTGCCGCGTCACCGGTTCGATCGTGGTGGACGGCATCGAGGTAAACAGCGACAAGATCAACATCGAAGGGCTGCGCCAGGTGGTCGGCATGGTGTTTCAGCGGGCCAATCCGTTTTTCAAATCGATTTACGAAAACATCGCGTTCGCTCCCCGTTTCCACGGCATGCGGGACAAACGGGAGCTGGACGAGGTGGTGGAGCGGAGCCTGCGCAAGGCAGCCCTGTGGGATGAGGTGAAAGACCGGCTGCACGAGTCCGCGCTCTCCCTGTCCGGAGGCCAGCAGCAGCGGCTGTGCATCGCCCGGGCGATCGCCATGCAGCCGACGATTCTGCTGCTGGACGAACCGGCTTCCGCCCTGGACCCGATTTCCACCATGAAAATTGAAGAACTGGTGCTGGAGCTGAAGGAAGAGTACACGATTGTGATCGTGACGCACAATTTGCACCAGGCTGCCCGCATTTCCGACAAGACCGCCTTTTTCCTGATGGGGGAACTGGTGGAAATGAACGACACGTCGAAGCTCTTCACCGCGCCGGAAAACAAGAAAACGGAAGATTACATCAGCGGCCGTTTCGGCTGAATCTCCCTCTGTCGAATGGCCCGCATGTTGAATGCGACAAGCCCTCCACCATGCAGACAACCTGCGCGGTGGAGGGCTTTGTTTTGGCTTCTGCCGCTATCGGACGCCGGTCACGAGGAGGCGGGAAGCGGCCGGACGATGGACCCGTCGGCGGCATCCGGCACGTGTGCGGCAGCCGTGCGGAAGAATCGGATCTCCTTCTCCAGATCGTCCACGATGGCGGCGAGGCGTTCCGAGTTGTGCAGGAATTGTTCGGAGAGCGAGACGCTTTCCTGGGTGGCGGCGACGGCCTGCTGTGCGCCGGCAGTGACCGCCTGAGCGGAATGGGACAGCGTATCCACTCCCTCTTTGATGTCCTGGCTCTGCCTGCTAATGGAGCGGGACAGACGGCCGATGACGGCAAACTGTTCGGTAAGGATTTCGCTGACCGCGACGATCCGGGAGAACACGTCCGCCGCCTCGTGCAGCGTCTGCAGCCCGTCAACGGTGGCGTGGTCGGTTACCGTCATCCGCTCGGTGACGAGGTCCATGCGCGCCTGACCGGACGCGATCACCTGCTGAATCCGCTCGGTCGCGTCTTCCGTCTGCTCCGACAGGAGGCGGATCTCTTCGGCCACGACGCCAAAGCCCAATCCGGCCTGGCCGGCCCGCGACGCTTCGATCCGCGCGTTGAGCGACAGCAGCTTGGTCCGCTTGGAGATGCCCGCGATCAGGTTCAGGATCTCGTTGACGTCGTCCATGTTTTGCCGCAGGGAGGACATGGCTTCCAGGGAAGCTCTCATGTCGTCCGAGATTTTCTGCATGTTCGCCTTCAGGTGGCCGATCGAATCGGCGGCCCGCGCCGTCTGCGCCCGCGCCTCTCCATTGTGTTCGATCGCCGTCTGAATGGAGCCGGTAATCCGGGAGATTTCATCGGTGATGCGGTCCACAATGGCGCGGATGTTTTCGATCTGCGCCTGCTGCCTGTCCATCTCGGCGGAAAGGCGCTCGGTGACGCCGACCACTGCCGTCTGCATGGCGTGGGAATGGCGGGAGCCCTTCCCGACGTGCTCGGCGACATGCTTCACATCGGCGATCACGCGCTGGATTTTTCCGATAATGGTGCGGATCTGGCCGCTCATGCGGTTGAAGCTGTCGGCCAACTGGCGGATTTCGTCGCGGGTGTTCACCTGCATCGTCTGGAACAGGTCCCCTTCGCTGAAGGCGGCCAGTTTCGTCTGCACTTCCTTGATCGGCGTAATGATCCGGCGGACGTACAGGAAGAGCAGGGCCGCCAGCGCCGCCAGTCCGATCAGCGAGACGGCGAAAATGGTCAGCCGCATCGCCCGCACGTCCTGTTCCACTTCGGCCACCGCCTGCAGGACGACGATCCCCCATTTGAGCTTTTCGTCGTAGCGGTAGGCGACCAGGTAATCGGCGCCGTTTTGGTTCAGGATGGCGGTGCCCGATTGTCCGGCGGCGACGCTGCGGACGACCGGCATGTGGTCGAGGGCAGGCCGCTGCAGCGCGTATGTCTGGTCGGGGTGGGCGACCAGTTTTCCCAGGCGGTCGACGATCATCGCATAACCGGTTTCCCCCAGTTTGACCTGCTGGACAAACGCGCTCAGCTTGGGGACGGAGACAAACGCGACGACCGCACCGACGACCTCGTCGTCAGGGCTGCGCAGGGCGAGGGAGACGGCGATTTTGGGAAACTCCGTGTCGGAAAACCGGAACACGTCGGAGATGTAGGCAGCCTGCGCCGAAACGGCTCCCTGGTACCAGTCCGTTTTGCGGGGATCGTATCCGGCGTCAAGGGGTGAACCGGGAAAAGTGAGGTAGCGGCCGTCCCGGGTAGCCAACTGCAGTTCGGAAATGTTGGCGTTGTGGGCCGCCATGTCGGAAAAGATGTCGAAGACCTGGCTGTTGGACAGCGGGCTGTGCTTGTACACGGTGGCAAAGGACTGCAGGGCGTTTTCGATCGAATGAACGCGGTCGTTTACTTCCTGCAGGGCCGAGCGGGACGCTTCCCGAAGCTGTGTCTCCGTCTTTTCGTTCAGCATCGCCTTGGCCTGATACCCGATAAACAAGGCGGTCAGGGCCATCATGCAGATTACCATCGTCATGCTTCCGACGAACAGCCGGGTGAAGATGGTCCTGGACGGAAAAGGCGCGAGGCGCGGCTTGCTCGTTTGGTTTGTTGGCATCGATGATTCTCCCCTTGTTCGACAATGCGTACAGCCTTATTGTAGGGGGCGCCGGGAGAGACGTCGATTGCATCAGGGAAAGATTTACCATAACTTTACCTTTGCTCCAAATCTTTATCAAAACTTTATACATTTCATACAAAAACGCAACATTCGGCCGATATAGTTGGAAAGGATGAGCGTGGTCCACCGCGACGCGATCGAGAAGACGAGAAACGAAGGAGCGAATACCGCATGAGCGTCATTTCGGTTCGTGAGTTGAATCTCTACTACGGCAAACAGCAAGCTCTTCATCATATACATCTCGATGTGGAACCCCACTCGATCACGGCCCTGATCGGACCGTCGGGATGCGGAAAATCCACGTTTTTGCGGACGCTGAACCGCATGAACGACTACGTTCCGCACACGCGCATCACGGGAACGGTCAAGGTGTTCGGCGAAGACATCTACGGCCCCAACGTGGACGTGGAGCGTCTGCGCAAAAACATCGGGATGGTGTTTCAGCAGCCCAACCCGTTTCCGAAAAGCATTTACGACAACATCGCCTACGGCCCGCGTCTGCACGGCATAACCGACCGCAGCACGCTGGACGAGATCGTGGAAAACAGCCTGAAGGCAGCCGCGCTCTGGGACGAGGTAAAAGACGTGCTGAAAAAACCGGCGTACGGCCTCTCCGGCGGCCAGCAGCAGCGTCTCTGCATCGCCCGCGCGCTGGCGGTCCAACCGCAGATTCTGCTGATGGACGAACCGACGTCGGCGCTCGACCCGATCTCCACGGCGAAGATCGAGGAGCTGCTGATCAAGCTGAAGGAGACCTACACGATCGTCATCGTCACCCACAACATGCAGCAGGCGGCCCGCATCTCCGACAAGACGGCGTTTTTCCTCAACGGAGAGATGGTGGAATACGACGCCACTCCGGTCATTTTCCAAAATCCGAGCGACAAGCGGACGGAAGATTACATCACCGGGCGTTTCGGATAACCCGACAGTATCGTAAGATAAAAAGAGCGGCCTTTTTGAGGTTCGCTCTTTTTCATGTACCTTGTCCCGCTGCGCGGAACAACAGACGCGGGGGTGGGATGATCGAGAGGAGAAACAGCAGTGGTCTGGCTTTCATTCATCATTTTTGCGGTCACCTTGACTCTGGTCATCTGGCAGCCGCGCGGACTGTCCATCGGGTATCCGGCCGTCGGCGGCGCGCTTCTGGCGCTGGCTAGCGGGGTCGTCACGTTGGCTGACGTCGGGGAAGTGACGGGCATCGTGTGGAACGCCACCATCACCCTGGTCGGCATCATCGTCATTTCGTTGATTCTGGATGAAATCGGCTTTTTTGAGTGGGCGGCGCTGCACATGGTCCGGTTGGCCAAAGGCAGCGGCCGGATGATGTTTGTCTACGTCATTCTGTTGGGCACGGTGGTTTCCGCCTTGTTTACCAACGACGGGACGGCCCTGATCCTGACGCCGATCGTTCTCGCGCAGGTGCGCGCCCTGCGGTTGGACGGGCAGATGGTGCTTGCCTTCGTGATGGCCAGCGGTTTTATCGCCGACACCAGTTCGCTGCCGTTTGTGGTCAGCAACTTGGTCAACATCGTATCGGCCGACTATTTCGGCATCGGCTTCGCCGAATACGCGGGCAGGATGCTGCTGCCCACGCTGTTTTCCGTGGGGGCCAGCCTGCTGGTGCTGTTGTGGTATTTTCGCCGCAGCATCCCCCGCCGCTACGACCTGACCCACCTGAAAGAGCCGCGCGAGGTTATTCGCGATCAGGCGCTGTTTCGTCTGTCATGGCCGATTCTGGTCGTTCTGCTGGCCGGTTTTTTCGCCAGTGAATGGCTGCACCTTCCCGTGTCGCTGATGATTGCCGGGGCGGCCGCGGTGTTTTACCTGGCGGCGAGGAAGAGCGCGGCGATTCAACTGCGCCGGATTGTGAAAGAGGCGCCGTGGGTGGTCGTGATATTCTCCATCGGGATGTACGTGGTCGTCTGGGGGCTGCACAACGCCCGCTTGACCGACTGGGTGAGAGACTGGCTGGATGTGCTGGCCGCGCACGGTCTGTTTGCCGCGTCACTCGGGACGGGCTTTACCGCGGCGGTGCTTTCATCGGTGATGAACAATTTGCCGACGGTGATGTTTGACGCGTTGGCGATCCAGGGCACGGCGACCGCGGGGGTGGTTCGCGAAGCGCTCGTCTACGCCAACGTCATCGGATGTGACTTGGGGCCCAAGATCACGCCAATCGGTTCGCTGGCGACACTGCTCTGGCTGCACGTACTGGGGCGCAAGGGTGTGACGATTACCTGGGCCCAGTATTTCCGCACAGGGATCGTCCTTACCGTGCCCACGTTGTTTCTCACGTTGACAGGTCTTTATCTCGCGCTGCGTTTTTTTGGATAAACGGGTCGCCCATGGTCAGCCTGTGGACAGGCTGGCTTTTTTTTCGTTTTGCCGGCGCGGCCTCGGGGGAATGAATCCGAAGAAAGAAGAATAGCAGCCGGAAGATGCGGAAAAAATAGGCACAGCACTGGTGAAGAAAATGGGATTCATAGGAGGAGATGACCAATGTGGCAAGGCTGGCCCCTTGAGCGGGTGCTGCTCTTGTTTGTGGGACTTGCGTTTGCGATCCTGTCTGTTCAGGTGACGCTGTTTCACGCCCGGCAAAACTTTCGCCGCTGGGCGATGTGGGTGCCGGTGGTGGAAGGGCCGCTGTTTGCCGTGACCGCCATCGTCCTGGCTTTTTACAATGCGGGGTGGCTGCGCGTGCTGTTTGCCCTGTTCATGTGGATCGGCATGGCTGGCGGCCTGTACGGGGCCTATCTGCATACCGCGGGCGTGGGACAGCGCGTGGGCGGGTATTCCCAGAGCCAAAACTTCCTGGTCGGCCCGCCCATTATGCTGCCGTTGATGATGACGGCGATTTCGGCCTTGGGGCTGCTGGCCCTGTACTGGGGGTGAGGCGGCATGGCGAAAACGAGCCGTTACCCATCGTATGACGTGTGGGAGGAACACGCCGCCTGGGACCCTCACACCCGGAACATTGTCGGCAAGCGGCGCACCCCTCAAGTGGCGTACCGCTTTTTTACGAAAAAGGAAGCGATGCTGCTGCAGTCCATCGTCAGCGTGCTGGTGGATGACCACCGGCTGGAGGTGCTGACGTACGTGATCCAGCATCTGGACGATTCGGCCGCCAGTCCGATCGGGGAAGCGCAGCGGAAGGTGGGGGTGCCGCCCAAGCAGCAGTTGTACCTCCTGGGACTGGCCGGGATCAACGAGGCCAGCCGCGAGAAGTACGGCGCGGAATTTCCCGGCTTGAAGCGGGAAGAGCAGCAGGCCGTCCTGGAAGCGGTGGCGGCCGGGCAGGTTCCCGCCACCACCGCCTGGGCGCAGCTGAACCCCGTCGACTTTTTCACCAAGCTGCTCCGCGACACGGTGGAAGCGTACTACTCCCACCCCCTGGTCTGGTCGGACATCGGCTACGGCGGACCAGCGTATCCGCGCGGCTACGTGCGCGTGGAAAAAGGACTGGTGGACCCCTGGGAGGCGAAAGCGGATGGAGAATAAGGACCGGGTAACGCATCACAGCGACCATTATGAAGGGCACCGCTCCAAGCGGCTGGATCAGCGCCGGTACGCGGACGGGGCGGATGTCTGCATCGTCGGGGCGGGGGCGGCGGGCGGCGTGCTGGCATACGAATTGGCCAAGGCCGGGCTGCGCGTCGTCGTGATCGAAGCGGGCCCCTTCTGGAATCCGCAGACCGATTTTGCCAGTGACGAGCTGGCGATGAAAAACCTCGGCTGGCAGGAGACCCGCCTGGTCGACGGGAACAATCCGCTGCGGCTGGGGCACAACAACTCGGGAAGGGGTGTAGGGGGCGGCACCGTCCATTTTACCGGGGTCTTCCTGCGGTTTCACGAGAGCGACTTCATGACCAAGACGGTGGACGGCGTCGGCGAAGACTGGCCGCTCCGCTACCAGGACCTGGCTCCCTATTACGACAAGATCGAGCGGGAAATCGCCGTGTCCGGTCCCGATCACTTTCCCTGGGGGCCGTTCAACGGGCCGTATCCGTTTCCGGTGCGGGAGCCGATCAGCGCCAACGCGCAGTTGTTCCGGGAAGCGTGCGCAAAGCTGGGCTTCGACAGCGTCGTCGCGCCGCTGGCCATTTTGTCCGCGCCGTTTGACGGCCGGCCTCCCTGCATCAACCGCGGTTTCTGCAACCAGGGATGCCTGCCCAACGCCAAGTACAGCGGATTGATTCACCACATCCCGAAAGCGATCCAGGCGGGGGCGGAAGTGCTGTCCGACTGCATGGTGACGCAGATTCTCACGGATGGGACGCGCGTCACCGGCGTTCTCTTTCAACACGGCAGCGACACGTACAAGCAGACAGCCCGGGTCGTGATTCTCGCCGGCTATGTCGTGGAGACGCCGCGCCTGCTGCTGCATTCGGCCACGCCCCATTTTCCGGACGGGCTGGCCAATTCCAGCGGGTGGGTGGGCAAGGCGATCATGCCCCACTCCAGCCAGGACGTGTACGGACTATTGCCTGACGAAGTGCGCCTGTACAAAGGGACGCCGGTTCTGGCGTTGACCCAGCATTTTTACGAGACGGACCGGGAGCGGGGATTTGCCCGGGGGTACACGCTGAGCGCCCACGGAGCGAGGCCGGTGGCCATGGCCGGGGCGATTGCAGCGGAACGGTTGGACGGGTCCTTTTTGTGGGGGAAAGCCCTGCGGGAGACGATGCTGGATTACAACTACTACGCCCGGGTCACGCTCGTCGGGGAGGTGCTTCCCCATCCCGACAACGCCGTCACCTTGAGCGACGAAAAAGACGAGTACGGTCTGCCGGTCCCGAAAGTGACCTTTTCCTACGGGGAAAACGACAAAAAGCTGATCGCCCACGCCGTCGAGCAGATGAAGCGGCTGATTGAAGCGATGGGCGGCACACCGGAGCACGTCGTCGACGACACGGCCCACCTGATGGGCGGCTGCCGGATGGGCAGGGACCCGTCGACGTCCGTGGTCAACGAATTCGGGCAAACCCACGACATTCCCAATTTGTTCATCGCGGGCGCTTCCACGTTTGTCACATCGGGCGGCGGCAATCCGACCAACACGGTGATGGCGCTGGCCGCCCGGACGGCGGACCGCCTGGTGGAAGCGATGCAGACGAGGGACGTCTGACAGGCGTTCACGGATCTTTCGACATCATATCTTCCCTGCCTTATGTGTGTATAGTATACTGATAAACAGATATGCAAGGCAAAGGTGGGGTATTATGGATGTTGATTTGACGCAGGTGTTGTATTTGTCAGAGATCTACAAGCTTCTCGGCGACAAAACACGCTTGACGATCATGGCTCTCCTGCAGGTACAGTCTTTCTGTGTACGCGATCTCGTGGAGATTTTGCAAACATCCCAACCATCCGTTTCCCAGCACTTGGCCAAATTGAAAACACACGGGTTGGTGAAGGAGAAGCGCAGGGGTCCCTGGGTGTTTTACTCCCTGAACACGGAGTGCTCACCTGCCGTACAGCAGATTCTTTCGCACTTGCCGGACATGTCGCCTCTCATCAAAGAAAAAAAACAAGCGGGTGCTCATTCGCTCGCATAACAAACAACTGTGCGCCAAAGTCCTTTGGCGAAGCCGCTTCTTCACAGGAAGCGGCTTTAAAATGTTTACCCGTCATATTTCCCACAGGCGGGAACAAAAAAGCGTTGGATCAAGAGAGATCCAACGCTTTTTTCAATTGCTCCTTGTCAAAGCCGTGAACGACTATCCGCTCGCCGTCTTCCTTCACGATCAGGGTAACGGGCGTCATGCTCGCTCCCAGTTCGATCGCTTCCTGGAAATAGGCGTCATTTTTGCGGATGTCGCGGTCCTCAAACGGGATGTTTTGCTGCGTCAGCCACATTTTTTCCTCCTGGCAGGGGCCGCAGGTGGGCTGGGTGTAGACAATGACGGTACGAGCCATGTGGGTTGCTCCTTTCGTACTCGAATGAAAGGGAATACTTCGCGGCGGGGCAGGGAAACTCCTGCCGCCGTTGGCACTTAGGATGCCCGAAAACGGCGGCGAACCGACACCGCGACGCGAGCCGTTCCCGTGCGGGCTTGCCGTGTGGAAGGAAAAAACAGGCGGGAATAGGCCGCCTGCTTGCGGCGCACATTATATTCAGTGATACGGAGGAGGTGAATGGACGATGCCGAAACAAACCAAACAAGCAGGTGCGAACCAAGCGCAACAGCAAGCTGCGCAAACCACCGCAACCGAATTTGCGAGCGAAACCAACGTATCGGAAGTGCGCCGCCAAAACCAGCAATCCGCTGCGAAATCCGCTCAGCAAACGCAACAACCTACCGAATAACAGGACCATTCACCCCCGCTTTTTTGCGGGGGTTCAGTGTGTAGACAAAGTGACTGCTGGGGGGAGAAGCACGTTTCCGTCATCCGCTCCGTGCTCGCCCAGCAAGGGAGCACAGACTGCACGCTCCGCACCGATTTGCGGGGGATCGCCAAAGCCGTATCGCTTTGCAGCCCATTCAGAGGTGGCGCTCCTTTTTCCCGCAAATCGCTGCTCCGCTCGGTAGGGCTCACAAGTCGCTCTGCCTGGAAACATGCTTCTCCTCCGATACAATTGGTTTGTCCTCAGTTTACACCCCCGCTTTTTTGCGGGGGTTGTTTTTGGTTTGCGGCAGCCCTTGCCAATAATAGAATGGGGTGATATCGTCACTGCATAACCAAAGAATGGGGAGCGGGATTGTTCATGATTGTGGGAATCGGCACGGACATTGTGGAAATCGGGCGCGTGCAGGCGCTGATCGAGCGGCGGCCGGAAGCGCTCGACCGACTTTTTACGGACGCGGAAAAAGCGCTGCTGGACGGCAAGGCGAAGGCAAGGCGGGCGGAATACCTGGCCGGCCGGTTCGCCGCCAAGGAGGCGGCGGCAAAGGCGCTGGGCACCGGGATTGGCGGCCAGGTAGGCTTTCACGATGTGGAGGTCTTCTCTTCGGACACAGGCAAGCCGGAAATGCGCATCAGCAGGGGTGCGCTGGAGCGGGTCGGACTCAACCCGGAGCGGGTGCGGGTTCACCTCAGCATTTCCCACAGCCGGGATTATGCCGTGGCGCAGGTTGTGGTGGAAGAACTGTAACTTGTCTGCATATCGGGACGAGGATGGACATAGATTTATATCGCGTAGATCAGGAGGGACTACCTGCTCTAACAGAAAGGGTAAGTCTTCAGCCGATCAAGGCGATGTCGCGTCCCGATAACCGAACGGACTTTTGACACGATGTGCGCGGAAGAGGCGAAAGACTGACAGATTTCCCAGGAAATAGACAGGAGTGCCCTTCTTTGTCGAAATTAGCAGACAAGGAGGAGTTCTTTGAATGAAACGGGCAGCTTTACCACTGGTTTTCTTGTTGGTCTTTTCCCTGCTGCTCGGCGGCTGCTTCGGTCAAAAGACACCGGATGATGTGGTGGATGACCTGAGCAGCACGCTGGACAAGATGGCCGGCTACAAGTCTCAGGCCGTACTGACCATGCAGACCGGCTCCACGGCGATGGAGTACGATGTGGCGGTGTGGTACGAGAAACCGACCAACTACCGTGTCGCGCTCACATCCAAGCAGCGAGGCATTACGCAGATCATCCTGCGCAACAATGAAGGGGTGTTCGTCCTGACGCCGCATCTCAACAAGAGCTTCCGCTTCCAAAGCGGCTGGCCGGAAAACAACGGTCCGCTCTATCTCTACGAGACGCTGGTCCGCAGCATCATCGACGACACGGAACGCAAGATGGACATGGACGACAGGCAGTACGTGTTTGAAGTCAAGGCCAATTACAACGGCAATCGCTCTCTGACCAGGCAGAAGATCTGGCTGACGGAGGAACTGAAGCCGACGCGAGCGGAAATCATGGATTCCAATATGAATACGCTGGTCACGATCAACTTCACCGACTTTGTGTTCAACCCGCAGTTTGACAAGGATGCGTTTGACAAAGACCGCAACATGAACACCAGTTCACTGCCGGTGGTGCCGACGCTGTCGCAGGAAAACGACACAAGCAAACCGCCATCCAGCCAGTTCGGTGTCATTGTGCCCACCTACACCCCTGACGGCGTGAAGCAGGGCGACATCGAGCCGGTAACCCGGGACGGTGAGCGGACGGTCGTACTGGAGTACAAAGGTTTGTACAACTACAAGCTGATTGAAGCGCGCCCCACGGCGACCTCGGTGTCCTCGGAGCAGGGGCTGCCGGTCGATCTGGGCTTCACCGTCGGGGTGCTGATCCAAAATGCTGACAATCAGCGCTACCTGAGCTGGGAACTGGACGGCGTGGAGTTTACGCTGACCGGCGACCTGCCGGAAGAGGAAATGGTCAAGGTGGCCCAATCCACGTACGGCGTGAGCGGAAAATAATCAAAATCAATCGGGACGGCATTGGCCGTCCTCAGACTGAAGACAAACCAATTGTATCGAAGGAGAAGCATGTTTCCAGGCAGAGCGACTTGTGAAGCCCTACCGAG